>CAZIYY010000120.1:0-2268 GCA_964543585.1 uncultured Anaerolinea sp.
TGCCGTCGCTGCCCTCCTCGACCGGCGCGACGAGGCTCAAGCCGCCGTCAATCGTTGTGGTCTGGTACCAGCGGCTGTCCGGGTTGTCGTTGCAGGCTCCAGCCGGCGGGTGCACGTGAATAAAGTAAGTCGCCGGACCGAGATTGTCAATCGTGTTGAAGCCGTCTGCGTCGGTCAGACAGACGCCGTCGCCGCACAGCGGATCGTTGTTGTAATCCACCGTAACATCGCTTCCGGTCTGCTCCTTGATCTCGACCCTGAAGCCCGGCATTGACGGTCCGCCCTCCTCGGTCGCCTCTTCCGCGTCCGGGGCGCCGTTCGTCCAGAGCCTGTCGTCGAATACGAACGTGGTAAGCTTGCCGAGCGGCAGAGGATGCGCTTCGTCGGTCACGGTCAGGTCAATCCGCACGGTGCCGGCATCGGCTGGCAGGGTGATGTGCTTGCCCCACATCTTGTGACCCAGCGAGCGCACCGAGACCAGGTAGCGCCCAGGGGAGGGCAGGCTGACCGTGGGATCGCTGGCGTCGCCAATTGCCACGAGCGGGGTGTGGCTCTCGCTATTCAACGCGAATTGGTCGCTCGGCAGTTTCGAGTTGTCATCGTTGACGATGAAGGTGAAATCTGTCAGGGGATCTCCCGTCGGGTAGTCGCGCGCGTCGATGGTCACCAACGCCGGCGCCGCGGGCGGAGCCGCGGGTGGAGCTGCGGCAGGCGCCGCGCTTGCGGGAGCTACCAGTCCTACTATCCATACCGGCAGCAGGACCAAACGAAAGAGAATAGTACGAAGTGACGAACGATGCTTCATGGTGGGCCTCCTAAACATAAATGAGTATTGGCAGGCATCCACAGGGCGATGCTGCCTTAAACGAGAATATGAATTTCAAGTTTTCAAGAAACTGCATTAACGATGCCTCTTGTGATGAAAGTAACCAGCTCATCATTGCAGGCCAGCTCCAGACATTGTTTGTCATATATATCCAGAACATTGTCGTCCAGCCGGGCAACGATCACACGTAAAGTCTCCTGGGGTGAAATCCCGCGCAGTAATTTACAATTTCGAGTCCAATCAAGCGGGATCGCTTCGCTTAACACAATGACATCGGGATACACGCGCGCGACCTGGTTCAGAAAAGCGCTCGGATTGGCGCGAGTCACTTCAACTTGTAATTCAGGCTCGCGCATCAACAGGCTTTTTATTCCTGCGTCCAACACGGAACCTGTCTCGACAATCAGGACACGTTTAACAGTTTTTTTTTCACTAAAGATATTGTAGTGTTTTGGCAAACAATGTCCATGACTTCGCAAGGCTAAAAATGAGCTATCTTTGTGTGGGAATCTAACTAGTCAGAAAATCTTTGCCCCGCAGTATGATTAGTCACTCAGGGCATGTCCATTCACAGTAAGAGGAGCCGCGCAATCATGCTCGGAAACCGCATTAGGTGAGTTACTGTGAAGAAGACAATGCGCAGGCAAGCGGTTGCATCCCCCACTCGACTGATTTCCCGAAAATTACCGGGGTTTTTCTAAAGGCTAATCTGGCAGGCTTACGGCAAGCGCCTCCTCAGGCCGAACCCCGGATTCGATATCTACCTGGGTCATGATTCTCCCCGCTTCAGAGGCCCGCGCAACCTCCACTGGCACGATCAGGATGATCTGCCCATGCTTCATACTTTCATCATAAAGATAGGCATTCTCCTCCGAGATCCCTATCCCAATGACAAGCCCCAGCATGGCTCCACCGAAGGCTCCAGCCAATATGCCGCCCAAGGCGACCAGTGTCCAAATATCCTGAACAGGAGCAGCCCCCAACGGAACCAGGCTGGCTGTTTGTTCGGCGCCAATCCCAGCCAAAGCTCCAATCAGGCTTCCCCATAGTGCGCCTCCAACAGCCCCGGAGGCGCTTGTTTCGAGAACCGTGCTGCCTCTGCCCTGGTACAGTTCAATCGCATCAAGCCTCATCCTTTCAATTGCCTCCAGATGGAATCCGGCGTTCCCCAGCCCCTGCGCAGCATCTTCGGCATCCTTTGCAACATTGAACAACCGCACCATCAGGCGCTTTCCTTCCTTCCCCCGCAACAGGTGAACCTGCTCAACAACCCTGCGAACTTCAGCATGTTGCCGCGCAACCATCTCGCGAATTTTGGGCGGCAATTTTTTCTTTAGTGTCGTTTCGTAGGCGCGCAGCGCAACCTTTTCGCCAATCAGTATTTCCTTCAAGACAACTTTTTCTCTTTCTTCATTTCCGATCGTCAGGGCAGCGAAGATGTT
>CAZIYY010000120.1:2278-16040 GCA_964543585.1 uncultured Anaerolinea sp.
CCCTCGATGAAGACTGCCGCGAAAACTACTTCTGGGTTGGGTATCGCCGCCTAAACGCCCTATTTCTGAGAGGATTTCGTCTTTGAACCTGACACGCTGTTGCGCATGGGACCGGAAGAGAATTTTCAGGCCCTGATTGTTCACATTGACCGCCGAAACTGCATACCCGCGTTCCCCGGCTTCAACGATCCTGTAAAGATATCTAAGGACTCTAACCACCTGCTGGTCTGTCATCATCTCAACTCCTTGGGTTAAAAATAAACCTGATGAGTTCCCTATAAATGGACTATACTCCCGACAATCCTGCCGGACGGCGGGATTGTCGGGAGTCCGTGGTGAAAACTTGATTAGGTTATGGAGCAAGAACGATCAGTTTAGCCACCATGCCTTTTTCAAAGTGTCCTTCGGTGCCGCAAATGAGTTGATATTCACCAGTCTCCGTCGGGGCAGTGAAGGTCACGGTATCGGATTTGCCCGATTCAACTTCCACCTCCCAATAGATATTTTCCTCATCCTCAGGCCCGAACTTATCGCCTATGGTCAGGCCATGTTTCATAATGACGAATTCATGCGCGGCCGCGCCGATATTCTTGATGTTGACGGTAATTTCCTTACCTGCAGCAATGGTGTACTCGGTAGGGTCATACTTGAAATCCGTCATGCTCACCTCTAACTTGGTGGGCGGACCGCCTCCGCCACAGGCTGCCAGAGCCAGCGCTAAACCCAATAAAAGCGCCCCTAGAACAAAATACTTTTTCATGCTATATCTCCTTTTTCGATAACAACGATTTATGGTGCCCTTACACAAATATATTGTAGTGATTGGGTCAACAATGTCTATAATTCGCCGGGGCTAATAAAGGGCTATCTTCGTGCGGGATTCTAACTAGTCTGTTGCAATGGTCTGACTAGTCACTCTCTGGCACGGTCATTGGCGATAAAAAGAACTGCGCAGTGCGTTGGAATCGAATGAATCAAAAAGGCGGGAACCCGATTGAGGTACCCGCCCTTGTTTCTGCATGCCGATAGTGGGAGGTTTCCGGCGCTAATGTGCCATATGGATCATCGCATCGGTGTGCAGCCTAGGGGTGGGGTGGTAAAGTAGCGGACAAATTGTCAGAGGAATGAACGAGGGGGCGGTAGGATGTGAAACCGTGGCGGCGGGCGTAGTCTGCCGCTTCGTGACGGCTGTGGAAATGTAGTTTGACGAGCACATTCCGCACGTGGTTTTTTACCGTGTTTTCACTGATCACCAGCTGCCTTGCGATCTCCTGATTGGAAGCGCCATTCGCCAATTCACGAAGCACCTCGATCTCACGCATCGTCAATGTTGCCGCCTCGTCTGGATGAGCAGGAGAAAGATGGACGAACGCATTCAGGATGCGGCGCGCCGTGATCCCGGAGATGCCCGCTTCTCCCCGCATGACTCCCCGAATGGTTTCGATGAGTTCGGCTGAACGCACGCTCTTGAATAAGTAGCCTATGGCGCCGGCGCGAATAGCCTCGAATAGCCGATCTTCGTTTTCATGTACGGTGAGAACTACAATCCTGGTATCGGGCGCCTGCGCCAGAATGGCACGGGTTGCATCCACCCCACTGCCATCAGGCAGGTTCATATCCATTAGAACCAGATGGGGCAATGTAGCGCGAGCCAGGGCAATCGCATCTTGAATGGAGCCAGCCTGCCCCACGACTTTTACATCCGGCTGCGCGTTTAGCAAGCCGACCAATCCCTCGAGGAATAGAGCGTGATCGTCAACGAGGAGAATGCGGATGGGGATGGTTGAGGACTCGGATAACCTCACTTCCCGGGGCAGTTTGTCATCCGTCACGACATCAAAATGTTGGGTAGCCTGCCGGGCTAATGTGTGCGCAATTTCGCCATAAAACGCCTCGTATTGATCAATCAATAAGGTTATGGAACCCATTGGGTCATGAGTGTTATATCCCAGCACACTGCCGTCGTCGTCAACGGATAACCCGGGAACCTTGCGCGCCACATGCAAGGCGGATGTGACACCTGTCAACCGCACAAAGCGTTTCACAATTGAGGTGAGAATTTCCAGGTACGAAACGCCCTCGTCGGTCAGTTGTTCAGACGCAGTCAAGGTAATCATCGGTTTTCAATCTTAACTATCAAATGCCCTGCGGAGAATTCGGTTCTTATGGGCAAGAAGCAGAATGCCATCACTGGCTCAACCTTTCTTCCTAAACAATAGCGGAACATTAATAAGGATTGTTCCTTAACGCAAATCGAATCCTTTGAATGCGTGACCTGCTTGAACAATTTTGGCGAAGTCCTTCTTATCTGTGAGCATGACCTGTTGTTTTTTCAGGACTTGGACCATGTTATCGTGGGTATTGACCATTAGGATCTGCATGACATCCGGGTTCGAGAGCAAACTCATCAGGCGCTCTGCTGAATCAGCATGGCCAACGGTATATTCCAGAACAACTACTTTCTTCTTTTGTTCCCCAGGTTCACCTCTGAAATCCATATAACTGTCGGGAGTAAACCGGCGGATGCCGAGGTCCTCCTTTTTTTGGAACAATAAACTCTCAATGCCTGTTGACAGGGCGCCGCTGTCCAGCATTAAGATTACCTCAATCGGGTTTGGGCTTTGAAGGTGTTCTTGATTCATATTTACAACCATTATTTATCCTATTGTTACAATGATAGGTTAAGCGATATGGAGCATAAAATCCATAGTCACTATCAATCCTTGGGGGTTAAAAAAGAACCATCTTCGCGGCTATCCTTGCGTCACTCGTTAATCTTTATTAATCCTGGGATTGAAAAAGATTAAGGCAGCCACTTTTCCTGACAGTCGGAGAACAGGCAAATCAGTTTGACCCCGATTTCATGGAAGTAACCCGCTCACCTTACCCAAAATGTCCCGCAGGTCTCCTGGGTTCAAGCTTGTTGTCAAAACAGGCGCTTCGACATTCCCTTTGGTCGCAGGACAACGCCTGCGGGGCGATGCATAAACATCGCTAACTTATCCTTCCTTTCGTTCGCGCCGGATCTCCGGAGCATACGATTGATCCGGCTTGGATAAATCCCCGATCCCCTGTTGACGCACGAACCAAGCCACCTCGCGGCGATTCTTCAAGCCGAGCTTGAATAATATGCTATGAACCTGATTCTTTACCGTAGTTTCCGAAACCGAGAAGCGCGTCGCAATTTCCCGGTTGGTTGAACCCTGAGATAACTCCTTCAGTATTTCGAATTCACGCAAAGTCAATTTCGAGAGTTTGGATTGATGAGGCTTGGTGGGCGGACCCAGGCGGGAAAATTCATCCAGAATGTGACTGGTCATGGCGCGTGAGATTGCGGCTTCGCCTCTTTCGATCGCGCGCAGGGAAGCCAGCAGCTGCGCGCTTGGCTGGCTCTTCAGCAAATAACCTTTTGCGCCGCTGCGTATCGCCGCGAATAAATATTGGTCCGTATCGAAGACTGTCAGGAAGATCACGATCGTTTCAGGTCTCTCTTCAAGAATGACTTGCGTAGCCTTGATGCCGCTCTCATCCGGGAGACCAAGATCCATCAACACCACATCGGGACGGAGTTCACGAGCGAGCTCAACAGCCTCATGAGCCGTTCCAGCTTGACCTATGACTTGAAAATCCGATTGGGATTTCAGAATATTCACCAGCCCCTCACGGAACATAATATGATCGTCAACCAGGATGATTTTCTTCATAAATTATCAGTCCCGTCGGAAAGATATGGATCGTTATGATTTATTGGCAGCCAGATGGATACCTTTGTGCCTGCATTGAGCGCAGATACGACTGACATGCGCCCGTTCATTTCCCGTGTTCTTGTCTCGATGATCGTTAATCCGAAATGATCATTTTTAGCAACGCGCTCCGTCAGGAATCCACGGCCGTCATCAGAGATTCCCATCGCCAATTCTTCATCTGACCAGGTCAGAGCGATCATCACCTGGTGGGCATTGGCATGCTTCTCAATATTCGCCAAAATTTCCCGGAATATCAGGAAGATCTGAAATTGCATGTGCTGACTCAAAGTATGGGACTGCCCCTGGGATTCGAGGGAAATATTGAAGTTGGCTCTCTCACCAATCGCCCTGGCATAAGCCAATAACCTGGCATCCAATGCCGCTTCCTGGTTTGAATGGGTGACAGCCAGGATATTCCGGACTATTTGGTTGGCTTCTTCTGCGACAATGCTCATCTGGTTGAGCTCCCCCTTAACACGGGTCGACTTCTGGAACGCAGTATCATGAATAAGTTGATTGATCTTATTCCGCAAATAAGCAAGATCCTGCCCCAATGTGTCGTGTAAATCGCTGGCAAGACGGAATCTTTCGGTTTCGATTGCCGACTCCTGAAGCAGTATCTTACGCTGTAACAGAGCCTTGTTAAGGGATATAACGATTTCAGGTACGATGCTATTTAGAAAATTCTCCTGGTCTTGCATAAGTCTATATGAGGCGGGAAGATAGAGATGAAGCAAGCCAACAATTGAATTCGCATTGGGAAGCGGCAGGCAATACCTCTTGTAAAGAGCGTTATTTTCCCGGTCTTGCGATTGAAATGGACAATTGCAAGGTCTGATGCCTGAAATCTTGTTTATTTCCGGCCTGTAACATTCGATATTCCCCAATTCTAATGCAGCCTTGGAGTCCGTCATCTGAACGCTTGTCTCGAAAGCACGCGCCAATTCGAGATCAAAGTTATTTGAATTAGGCAGGCGCATCAATAAACCAACTCCGGATAATGGAACGATATTCCGTGGAAACTGCGCAACGATCTCGATCAACTCATCCCAATTTCTAGCTTTGTTCAATTGATAAACAAACGAGTCGTGAAGGGCAAGAGTGTTAATCGCATTATTCCTTTGGGTTTCAGTCCGCTGTAATGTAAGAAGCACTGCTGGCAGAATAACCCCATTTACTACTATTAATTCTACAAGATGCAACGGGTCGTCGAAATAAGACGGGGAAGAAAATAGTTCATATGATTCATAAAGCGATGAGAAGATGATCAGCATTGCCAATATTAGCCAATGGCGCTTTAACCATATCTCTTTTACCCGTGCCACAAACTTTGTTTTGCTTTTCATGTTCCATCCATTGCTTCCGGCGGACAATTTTATGTTCAGCGTTTTGACTTATTCCTGCCGGGGTGACGAAAGACGCAACGATGAATCAGGCCATAGTTCCATACATCCCACCTGATGAACCATGTACATTTTACATTCTACCAATGAATTATAGCAAGGTTGTCATGCGCAAGTCAATCGGAACTTTCGAGTTTCGAGCAGCGTAAGGGTCTGCAAATCTGATGGTGACTGCCAAAATCCAGCTTATCCAGATTTATGCTTTTGTAATTTCCACCAGGTGCCCATCCGGGTCGCGTAGATACGCGGAACGTCCCCAGTAGTAATCTCTCGGTGGGACTTCGGGAGTCAGCCCATGTTGAAGTAGAGTATTACACGCAGCATCTACATCTTCAACCGCGAAGGCGATATGGTTGTTTGCCGGCAGTTCACCCTCGGCTGGCGGATAGTCGCGATGGATGAATATCTTGGTTCCGCCGGACATGAAGATTGCCATATCGTCCGATTGCGCGACAGCTTGAGCGCCAAGCAGTCCGCGATAGAAGTCTGCCATTCCTTTGACGTTATCCGTGAAATAGGCAAGTTCATGGAGTTTCATGAGTCAAATCCTTTCTGTATTCTTCGCTCATTTGTTCCATAAATGATACCTGCGGGTTTGTCTCACGTCAAGGAACAGGATGGTCTCGTCGCGTTTCTACTTCCGCTCCGCTTCCCTTTTCAAGTCAGATACATATTGCTCGAACGTGGGAATGAAATCCGGCAGTGACCCGGCGATCATCGGAAGCATCAGCCCGGTGTAGACTTCTGCCATGGTGAAGTCGGTGGAGCCGTCGGCTTTGGGAGTCAATGTATAAGTGCGGACTCCCTTGAACATGGCGTTGCCATCACTCCATACCATTTTCTTTTCGGGGGCAAACTCGACGATCTTGAGGCTGAAGGTGCGAGTCGGCGAAATGGTGGCAACCAGCTTGATGGTCTCGCCGGAGGCGATCTTTCCTTCGATGCTTTTGACCGTCGAATTCCAGCGCGGAAAATCTGCGGCGTTTGTCATCAACGCCCAGACCTGATCTGATTTTGCCTTGATGTTGATGCCCGCCGAATATTCCATGCGGAAGGCGGTTTTCGTTTTGCTGGCACGGCCATTGATTGCAATATTTTCAGACATGGTGTTGCTACTCCTTATATTTAGATTGCGCGCATCCGATTGTTCCTGGTGTTGTGTTCCACCTCAGCCAAGCCCAGCGCTTCGAGCAATGGAGGCAGGTACATCCCAAAGCGGCCGCGCAAGCCCTTCTTCAAACCATACCAGCCTTTGACGGGATTCTTTGGTGAGCGGCCCCATGCCTCCACTGTCCCTTCGGCGACAGGCTTTTGCTCGTCGGCGCTTCCCAATAACATCCAGTCCCCATGTTTCTTGAGCATGGCATGTAAATCTTCGATACAGCGGAGATGATAACGAAGTTCGGTCTTGCCAACCACGCACACCAGCGCGGGCGGGTCCGCCGCCTCATCGCGATACATCATATAATCCGAGGTCCCAGGAGGCGTCTTCAAAAGCCATGGACTCTCCTTTGTGCCGTTGCCCTGTGCTTTATTTGTTGTCATTTTTGCTCCTTCCTTCTCTGGTTCTGGGTTTGGGGAATTATAAGACTCAATTCAAATATTAAGACGACAAATTGAACGGAAAGGGCGCGCTTTTGAAAGTCACTGGTGTAAAATTGTTCGCAGACGGCTTATGGTCGAACAGTCGAACCCCCCGCTCAACTTGAAAGATATTGGCCAGCGTGAATTCGGCGCGTTGACCGAATCCCATCGGCGTGAACTGCGCGAGCATTGCTATCGAATGCTAGGCTGCGTACAGGATGCTGAGGACATGGTGCAGGAGACTTTCTGGCGCGCCTGGAATCGACGCGAGACGTTTGAAGGCCGCTCGACATTCCGCGCCTGGCTTTATAAAATCGCCACGAACCAGTGCCTCGACGCGCTCAAGCGCAGGCCACGCCGCAGTCTGCCGATTGCGCGGGAAGGGGCTTCGACTCCCGAAGGATCCATCCCTGCTTCCATCACCGAACCGATCTGGCTGGAGCCGTATCCCGACGATTTTCCCGCGCCTGAGGATTTCAACCCGGAATCCAGGTACTCAATGAGCGAGAGCATCAGGCTGGCATTCGTGACTTCCCTGCATCTGCTCCCGCCGCGCCAGCGAGCCGTCTTGATTTTACGCGACGTGATGGACTGGCAAGCCGACGAAGTGGCTGAGGCGTTGGAGCAGACGGTCCCTTCGGTCAAGAGCGCCCTGTATCGCGCCCGCGCCACTCTCGCGCAAAATTATCAATCCCTGCAACGCGAGAACATGCCCGCAAACATCCCTGAAGAAGAACTACGCAGTCAACTTGACCACTACGTACAAGCCTGGGAAAACGCCGACGTGGACGGCTTGGTATCACTGTTGAAATATGATAGCACATTCAGTATGCCTCCCATACCCAGTTGGTATCGCGGACGCGAAAACATTGGCGGGCTGGTACGAAAGACCATCTTCGCTGGTCAGGCAAAGGGACGCTGGCGGCTATTGCCAACTCGCGCAAATGGTCAACCTGGCTATGGGCTGTATAGATTGAATGACGGGACGGGGGGCTATGATGGTTATGGTATTCAAGTGGTGACTTTTGACGGGAATCAAATTATTGACATCACCACTTTTAGAAACCCGGCCCTGATGTCGTTCTTTGGACTACCTTCGACTCTTAACTCTTGATAACTGAAGAAACACTCGTCATCACAAGTTGCTGGAAAATTTCATCCATTCGTTCGGGCGGATAAGACATATCATGCTTTACCCACCATTTGATCAAAGTCATTAATGAGTCTGCCAGATAATCAATGATGAGCGATGATGGAATTGGAGCGCTTTCATCCCTCGGCAAACGAGTCTGGATTCTGGTTTGCATATCGTTATATACGATTCCATGCAGGGTCTTCATGGCTAAATCAATGGCTGGGTCTTTGGCAATGATTTTCAAAATATGGCTTTGCGCTTGTATATGATAAAACCAGCCGCGAGTTGGCAGGATGGAGCGGCTTTCCTGGTCCTCGTGCGACATCAAATCAGAGTGCTGGTCCAGATTACTGGCGAACACTCCCCACTTGCCCACCAACAAATCCTCCTTGTCAATGAAATGGACGTAGTAAGTCGAACGCGCCACATCAGCCCGCTCGATAATATCCCGCACACTAATGTCTTCGTATCTTTTCACCTTCAGCAAAGCCACAAATGTATCGCGCAAAAGCTGGCGGGTGCGCCGTATGCGCCGGTCTTCCTTTTCATGTTCCATAACTCACGCCTCCACGTTATCGGACAATTTGGTTTATCCGTCCGTTAATGGACATTCACCATATATTGCGGTTTGACTTTCCTCGCTGCGACAATTATATTGACTCATTATACACACAAGAGTCTTTGCAATCATAAAGGAGAAACATGTCACACCATCACGCGCAAACAACCGCCAATCATACGCACCAGCCGACGCTTCAAAGCAGATTGAGGACCACGTTCCTGACCCACATGCACGATACCGAACTATGGGCAAGCTATTTGCCGCGCATTCCCATGGGACTTACCCTGCTCGCCCTATTTGGATTCGCCCTCGGCGCCGCTTCATTTACTACGCTCATGCCTGATTCAAATCCATTAAAATTTTCGGCGCTGATAATTGGACTCTTACTAATCCTGCCTTTCATCCTCGCCTACCGTTTTGCCCAGAGCAAGTGGAAATATGCCTCAAACACTCGGAAACAAATATTGGATTCTCTAGCGCTACGCGGCGACGAAAAAGTTTTGGATGTGGGTTGTGGCAGTGGTCCGCTCCTCAATGGTGCTGCAATGCGTTTGACGAACGGCAAAGCCATAGGCATTGACATCTGGGCGCCCCACAGCGGCGGAGGCAATTTTGCCTTGTTGATGAAAAACGCCAAAGCCGAAGGGGTCGCAGACAAGATCGAATTCAAACAGGCAGATGTACGCAAACTTCCGTTTGAGGACGCGTCGTTTAATGTCATCGTATCCAGCGGCGTGCTTCATCACATTAACGGTGAGATGCCCGACCATGAAAAGGCCATCAACGAAATGCTCAGGGTGCTCAAGCCCGGAGGCAAAATCGTATTGTGGGATACGACCCACATGATCCAAGGCTATGCTTCAAGGATGAAGTCGGTTGGCATTGCAAGCGAAGTAAAAGAGACTGAGAATTCCCCGTTCGGGTTTGAAATGAGCGTAATGATTGGAAAAAAGACTAATCCAAATTGAAGACCTGAAAATTAGACTTGCCGATCGATTTAGCGCGGTACATGGCATTATCCGCATCATGGATCAAATCATCGGGCTGATTCTTTTCAGGCGTGCTGACAGCAATGCCAATGCTCGCTGAGATCGTGACTTTTTCTCCTTTGACCATATACGGAAGGGATATTTCATCCAGGAGCCTGCGCGCCACCTGGCTGGCGACTTCCACCGAAACTTCGTTTGCCAGCAGGACGGTGAATTCATCCCCGCCTAAACGCGCGACGGTATCTTCACTCCGCATTTGTAATTGCATCCTTTCCGCCACCTGGACAAGCAGTTTGTCGCCGTTGGTATGACCGAAGCGGTCATTTACAGATTTGAATCCATCCAGGTCTAAAAACAACACGGCCACGATTCCATGGTGTCGGGCGGCGCGTGACAATGCCTGCCGCAGGCGGTCATAGAATAGCACCCGGTTGGGCAGTCCGGTCAATGGGTCGTAAAATGCCTGGCGTGTCAGTGCTTCCTGTAAAGCGTTGCGCCCATCCAATGCCCGCTGAAGTTCCTTGTTTTTGAATTCCAATTCCTTTTGGATCTGGGAGCGACGCGATGCGATGAGAAAGACAGTCACCAGGATGGTGCTCAACATCGGTATTTCAATCAACTCGGCGGTCTGTGTCTGCCCTGACAGAATCGCCTGGAGAACCATTCCAGTAGTGACTGTAACCCAAAAGATTGAGCGTATCACAAAGGCGCGAAAATTCCAAAAAAAAGCGCCGATAGACAACAAGATGAAAATCAAGTGGAATAGGAATACGATGTTTTCGCTCACGAACATCGCCACGGTGGTGAGAATCAACAATACATCTATGATAATAATCCACTGGCGGGAAATGGGATGTTTGAGGAGGTTCATGAAACGCCGCTTAATTTAAGCATTATAGGGAATTCAACAGGCAAAACAAGACGCTTTTTGAATGGAAAAAACATACGCCATGTTCTGATTAAAGAACAGCCGCGCCCCGCGGACGCGACTTGTATATTCTCAAATTATACTCCCCTTAATCTTACCCCTGCCTTTTCGTAGATCGCGTCGATTAAGCGCATATTGTTGACCGCGTCTTCTGGATTCGTGCTTAGCGGAGTTCCAGAGCGGATGGCGTTGGCAAAAGACCGCAACTGCAAGGCATAACTATTGCTGCCCTTGATATGTTCGTGTCTCATTCCTCTCGATGTGTGAAGCGTCATCCAATGAAACCAGTGAGGTTGAAACGGACCGATCACTTTCATTTCGCCTTTTTCGCCCTGCACTTTGAGAAAGGAATCAAACAATCTGGGTGAAAGCATGTCGCATACCACATGGGCATCAATATCATTAGGGAATTTCAAATCTGCTTCCACACGAGAGTCCATATCAGGCTTGATCAGCCTTGCCTTGGCGCTGATGACTGTTGGCTCAGCACCCACCAGAAATCGGACGAGACTCAACGGGTAACAACCTGCATCCATCAACGCGCCGCCTGCCAGGTCGTAACGATAGCGGACATTCGAAAAATTTAGCAATAGAAAACAAAAGCGCGCTTCAATGTGTTGTATCCTGCCTAGATCGTTCGCAACGATCTCCTTCATGCGCGCCGCCAGCGGATGATTGCGGTACGCAAAGGCTTCGCTCAACACCCTGCCTTTTTCATTTGCAATCTTCGCCATTTCCATGGCCTCCCTTGCGTTGGCAGCAAAGGGCTTTTCACATAACACATGTTTGTCTGCGCGCAAAGCCTTGATCGTCCATTCTGCGTGCAGGCCGTTGGGTAGGGGATTGTAGATCGCGTCGATCTCGGGGTCAGCCAGAAGATCTTCATAAGTTTGATGCGCACGCGGAATATGAAGCCAGCGGGCAAATCTCATTGCCCGTTTCGGGTTCCGCGCGGCAATGGCTGTAACCTGTACTTCGGGCACACTGCGCGCGGGGAATATAAGCGCCATCGGAACAATCTTTGCCGCGCCAAGCACACCGATTCTGAGAGGGGCAGGATTGGTCATAAGTAAATTATACGCGCCTATTTTTGTTTACGAAAAAGCCGCGCCCCGGCGGCCACGGCCTGTTTGCTCACTGCGCTCTACTAATTATCGGGAATATAGCGTACTTCTCCGCTCACTGATACGCTTTCGCCAATTTTTGAACTGTACTTCACTAATAAACGGGAGGGCATTCCCATATCTTCGCCCTGCAAAATCGTGAATGATTTTTTGCCCTGCCAGCCAATATCCCGCAGATAGCCAGCCAACGCCGCGGCTGCCGCGCCCGTGGCGGGATCTTCATACACGCCGCCTGAGGCAAATGCATTTCGTAAATGGAATAACTCGTCCGATTCCCGCCAGAGCAGGCTGATAGTAATAAGATTTTTATCCAGCATCAACGCTCTGACTCTTTCAAAGTCATACTTCATACCCGCAAGAGTCTTGCGGTCTTTGACGACAAATATCAGATGCTTGTTGGCGTTAGCAGACGCAAACCGAACTGGGAAAACTGGATCAAGTTGATCGCGCGTCAAATGGAATCCCGCAAGGACTTCATCTACATATTCTTTGGGCGAATCCTCTGATGAAGTCTCTGATGAGTATAGCGTGGCTGTGAACTGATCGTTCCCTGATTTCTCCGCGCGGACACTGATCTCGCTCTCGTTCAAAAATAGTTTGTACTTGCCCTCGCCAAAGCGTTCACCCAACACCGCGCCCAACGCAATGGTCGCATGCCCACAAAACGGGATTTCCAGCGCAGGTGCAAAATAACGGACTCGCCAGCCATCGCCTTGCGGATGCTTCACCAGAAAAGCCGTTTCGGAATATCCGACCTCTTTGGCGATCTTCAACATTTCCTCGTCGCTCGGCATCTCATCATAAAACACCACACCAGCGGGATTGCCGCCGTTGCCGTTATGTGAGAAGGCGGCTAACTTTAAGACATTCATTTATTCCTCCAGATTTTACGGTAATAGAAACCTATCGTTTCGATCTTGAATACGCCAAATTAATCTTTCGAAAACCCCTGGAAAAACCTTCCACTGTCTGCGGTTTTCTATTTTCTTCATTTCCGCTTCAAGTATCTGCTGTATTGGGGATGTTGAAAATATGCTCACGTTGGGAATTGGTACTTTATGAGAAAAACTCTTTTTTGTAAGCAAGTACAAAACAGGCAAAGGAATATCCTCTGAAATAAACTTGGACGGTAAAGGGTTTTCCCAGTTTATTCGGCTGTCCTCGTTTTGTTCTTTTCGATATCGCTTTGGTCTAAATTCTTTCTCGAAAACCCAATAAACTCTTTCCAGATTCTTGGATATTGTTTCCGCCAGGGAAGTGTTACCGTCTGACTTTTTGCAAAACACATAAGACCACGGAACTGAAAATTTCAAAACATTTGAAACATGTTTTTCCTTGGGGCTTTTCAGGTTTTTGATGTAAAGAGGTGAAATCATCGAGAACGCCCACTGTTCTAAAGGAATATCTTTCAAATCCTCAATCTCCCTCGCAAAAATATCCATTTGGCTATCTATCTTCCCATAAATGGAATATTTCGGAATAAATCTAAATTGTCGACAGAAGTTGACCAAGAGGTCATGTTGCTCACCCTTCCGATAATGCAGATAATTCACCCTTCCAGTATCGACATTTACGATTTTTGCTTGCACGGCAAATGTTATCCACGAGCCAGGTTCGCCAATGCACCAAAGCCAATCTGCCCCTGTAACACTACCCTCTTCCTTTCTCGTAAACTTCCTTGTCAAAAAATTATCTGCATATTCATGTCGAATTCGGTTTAAAACCAAATCACTTAGAGTTTCTTCATGTATACCCAACCCAGTATAGCCAGCTATATCAACTTCTTTGGCAACTCGTAAAGCCATTTGTGAAATGGTATGACAGATATTAGCGTTTTCCATTTTTGCTCTTCATATTATAGACTTAAATCAACCAGCCGCATCCTCGCAGACACGGCTCGCCAAGTCTCTAATCCCCAATTACTATTTACCAATTACCTGTGGTCTCGATACGCCCCTCGCAACGAACGCTCCGGGCTACTCGACCACCGACTTGCCAATTACTTTAACCTCCCCGTCACCATCGCCAGCTTGACCTCCCCAATCGCCTTTGTGATGTGAATATCGCGCGGACAGGCATTCGTGCAGTTGTACGCAGTATGACAGCGCGCCACACCATTCGTTTCACTCAAGATCTGAAGACGTTCAGAGGCTCCTTCATCACGGCTGTCGAAGATAAAACGATGCGCGGCTACAATCGCGGCAGGACCGTAATATTCGTCACTCGCCCAATAGGACGGGCAGGACGTCGTACACGCCGCGCACAAAATACACTTGGTGGATTCATCGAAG
>CAZIYY010000121.1:0-15883 GCA_964543585.1 uncultured Anaerolinea sp.
GCTATAGTTTTAGCACATCCAGAAAACTTTACCAAATTATGAGACAGTCAGTAAAAGGGCTGGTGGAGAATGACCTTGCCCTGTTGCTCACCGAACATTTCGAAATGGCACGGGCGGATGAGCTGCCATCCGATCCGACAGATAAGCGCCCACCTTCGAACATTCCTACACCGCGCAACCCATTGCTGGGGCGCGAAAGGGAACTGGCGCTGGCGCATGAATTGTTGATGCGCGAGGATGTCGGTCTGGTGACCTTCACCGGTCCGGGTGGAACCGGCAAATCGCGCCTCGGGTTGCAAATTGCACTGGATATGATCGATCACTTCCCAAATGGCGTTTACCTCGTCCGCTTGACGCCAGTACGCGATCCTGCGCTCGTCATCCCCACCATTGCTGAAACCCTGGGGCTGCGCGAGGTGACCGGAGGCAAGCGCCTGACGGACCTGCTCAGGGATTATTTATATGGAAAGCAGATGTTGCTGCTCATCGACAATTTTGAGCAGGTCGTGGAGGCCGCTCCGCATATCGCAGAATTGATCGAAGCTTGTCCTACACTTAAGTTTGTCATCACCAGCCGCGCCCCTCTGCACGTACGCAGCGAGAAGGAACTCTTTGTCCCACCGCTTGCCATGCCCGCGCTGAAACAACTCCCTGATTTGCAAAGCCTTTCGCAATATGCGGCTGTGACACTGTTTATTCAACGCGCCAGGGATCTCAAACCGGATTTCAACATCACGGACGACAACGCGGCAGCCGTGGCCGAAATCTGCCGCCGTCTCGATGGCCTGCCGCTCGCCATTGAACTTGCCGCGGCGCGTATCAAACTTCTCACACCTCAGGAATTGCTCGCACGTCTCGAGCATCGCTTCGACATTCTGCGCGGCGGGCGCGACATGCCGGAACGCCAGCAGACCCTGCGCAGCGCGATCGATTGGAGCTACGACCTGCTCGAAGATATGGCAAAGGCTGTCTTCATGCGACTCTCCATTTTTGTCGGAGGCTGGACTCTCGAAGCGGCAGAGGTCGTCTGCAATTTGGATGGCGATAACAGCCTCCTGGTAATGGATGCTCTCGAGATGCTGGTTGACAACAATCTCCTAACACACACGCAGGATGCAGAAGGACCGTCGCGTTTTGGCATGCTCGATACGATCCATGAATATGCCTTTGAGCGTCTGGAGGAAAGCAGCGAGCTCGAGCGGGTACGGCTTCAACATGCCAGATATTATCTCGGCTTTGTAAGCCGGGTTGAACCTCTAATCCGCTCTGCCGAACGGGTGTACTGGACAATGATATTGGCTCAGGAATTCGATAATGTCCGCTTCGTTTTGGATTGGACCTTGTCAACAGGCGAGCATGCTGAAATCGGACAACAGATAACCATCCAGCTAGGGGCCCTCTGGCTGACCGGCGGCCATTTGACGGAAGGACGCAAATGGTCCAGCCGGTTGCTCGAGAACGCAAATGTATCAACCCCGGCTCCTCTTCGCACTGGGATGTTATGGGTTTCAGGAGGACTTGCCTGGGCTCAGGGTGAGCGTGAGTACGCAGAGTCAACGCTGGACGAGAGTGTAAGCCTTGCCCGAAGCATAAATGATGAACGCCTGCTAGCCAGCGCGTTAATTGCCCGCGGGCTCGTTGCAGATACAGAGGGGGATCTAAGAGGCGCCAGGTCAATGTATGAGGAGAGCCATAAGCTGTACATGAAGTTCAACGATCTCTGGGGTGCAACGCTGGCACTATCCTGGCTCGGTGTGATAGCCTATCTTGAAAACGATTATGAACGCGCCAATAATTTCCTGGATCAGGCTTTACGCGTTGCACGCGAACAGGGCGACCCGTGGGCCATGGCCGGTCCGCTTATGACAATTGGGCTCAGATCAATACTGACCAATGATTTGGACTCGGCGTATTCAACCTATATTGAGGCAAAAACACTTTTCCAGAAACTTTCCGATAAATGGAATCTCTCATGGGCATTGAGCGGGTTGGGCTATATCACAATGATGCAGGGCAAGATGGATCAGGCGCAGGCATACTTCCTGGATGGCCTCTCACTGGCGCGTGAAATCGATAATCCCGGCGCATTGATCATTGCGCTCGTTGGCTCAGGTGCATTGATCGCGGCCCGCTTCAAGGATTTGCCGGAGGCGCATCAACAACACGAGGCGGATTTAACGACCGCTGTTAAACTATGCGGCGTGGTGACCCCCATTGTCCATGGGACCAGACCATTTCTATGGCATGCGTGGACTGAAGTTTATAACCGGATCGTTTCCAATGTTCGCGCACTGGTCGATGAATCACAATGGAATAAAGCAATTGCCCAGGGAAAAGGAATGTTTCTGTCACAAGCAATTGCTCTTGAGGAATTGAAAAACAGAATTGCAGGAACTGCGAAGTAAAAACAGCTTTCATCAACGATGAAATAATTACGCCGCACGCTTGTGCAAAACCGCGAGGGGATCATCTCCACGGCGG
Source organism: uncultured Anaerolinea sp. (assembly GCA_964543585.1). Lineage (GTDB taxonomy): Bacteria > Chloroflexota > Anaerolineae > Anaerolineales > Villigracilaceae > Defluviilinea. The sequence goes on from CAZIYY010000121.1 coordinate 2,482, forward strand.
ATGCTAAGTCCATGCAATAAAAGCCCAAACTGCGAAAGACCGAACCATAACAAGAAGATCGTCAGGCTGATCGAAGCGCGGTCAACCCATACAGGCAACGAAGCGATCAAGTCGGCAACTTGTTTACGCCAATCTTTCACTTTTTGTTCATACTCCGTGATCGCCGCTAGGAAACTTTCCAAACTACTTCTCGTCTCGGTTAAATCACCGCCCAGCAGATAGGAGGTGTCGCTCACGAATGTGGATGCCTGCCTGGCAACGGTCTCCGCATTCGCGATCTCGGAATCCATTGAGTCAGCGGATTCGATCAGATCCGCCAGAATCTTTTCCGGTGCGCCAAGGTCAACGCCGGGGATAAAACTGCCGATCCCTTTAAGCGCCGCTTGCAAACTTTCCAAAGCAACACGCGCCGCATTGATCCGCTCGCGGGTCGTTTTCAATTCGGGTAGAAGTTTGTCATCCAAAGTTCCCTGAATGCCATCCAGAATATTTTCGGCGCTCGTGGATTGTTCGGCAAGTTTTTCAAGTACTTTTTCAGTGGCATCCACAATGCGCAAGGCGCGCTCCAGTTCCATCTGCGAACTTTGCAGGGTGGTCTGCGCCTGGGACAACTCACCGTCTATTTCCTTCAATTGGCTCGTCGCCTCACGGGTCAGGGGTCCGTTATAGATCCATGCCGCGCCAATGCCTATTGCGCTCAAGGCCAGGAATAGCGCGCCCAAAACAATCAATGACGATGAGAAAATTTTACGAGCCATGACAAACTCCTTGGTTTCAGAATCCATGCCTCCCTGAAAATATTGCCATGAAAATTATACGTCAATATTCCCTTTCCTGATGGAGACAGAATTCGTTGCGACTCCAAATTGGATAAGGTTCAGGCAAACTTTCGGACTATAATAAAAGCATCATTTCCGTCAAGCAAAATAGTGAGGAGAATCCATGCTGGTTATCATCAGTGATCTTCATCTTGGAGACGGCTCAACCGCCAGTTCCATCGCGCCGAGCGCCTTCCACCTGTTCGCCAACCGCCTGAGCGAGACCGCATACTTCGCCTCCTTTCGCAGGGATGGTTCCTATCGTCCCATCGAGAGTATGGACCTTGTGCTGATGGGAGACATCCTCGACCCGCTTCACTCCACCCTCTGGCTGGATACCGCATCCGGCGTGGCCGACTACATCCGGCCGTGGAGCGACATCAACAGCCCCTACTTCGCTCCCAAACTTGAACAGGTCACGCGATCCATTATTGACGTGAACAAAGAGTCGCTTGAAGTGTTGCGGAGTTGCGCGAACGGCGAAAAAATCCTTTTGCCTCCCGCAAACAGGCGCGGACAACCTGACCACGATTCCAAGGAACGCATTCCAATCAAGGTTCGCATGCAATATATGATCGGCAACCACGACTGGTACTACCACCTCGAAGGGGGCGACTTCGACGATATACGCAAAACCATCATAGATACAATCGGCTTGAGCAACTCTTTCAATCTCTTTCCTTATGAACCGGATGAGTTCCCATCGTTGCGCGAAACGATGGAGACATATAGGGTCTTTGGCCGTCACGGTGATTGTTTCGACAAGTTCAACTTCAACCGCGAAAAAGGACGCGATCACGCTACTTTGGGCGACATCTTCACAATGGACGTTTGCAACCGATACCCGGTTGAAGTGCAGAAACGATACGGCGACAAACTGCCTACAGCCATCATAGACGGCTTGCGCAGGATCACGAACATCCGCCCGGCGCTGGCAACTTCCCTTTGGATCAGCAGTCAGATCAAACGTCACGCGGGAAGCGCGGCCCTCGAAGCGGAACTCAAGGAAGTGTGGGATGATCTATGCGATGAATTCCTCCAGTTGGATGTCGTCCGCGAGGAAGATAAGGCTTTCAAGTTCGATATGGTGGACGCTCTGCAACTCGCGATAAAAATTTCAAAAAGCGCATCCTTCGAGACGTTCAACGATATCGTTATATGGGCGCGCAACCGAATGTCGGAAAAGGAACGCTCCTTTGCAGAACATGCGCTCCACGAACCAGCCTTTCTGAACGATACTGCAAAATACATCGTTTACGGACATACCCATCATCACGAGATCATCTCGCTCGATACGAACGGCAAACCGCCTTATGAGCAGAGCCAGTTGTACATGAACTCAGGCACGTGGCATTCCTATTTCGACCTGGCCATCAAAGATCCCAGCGAACAGAAATTCGTCCCCTATCAAACGCTCACCTACTTGACCTTCTACAAAGACGATGAGCGCGCCGGCAGGCAATTTGAGACCTGGTCGGGGGCATACGCATAACCCGTCAGAATGGATTACGATATCATCATCATCGGTGGCGGACCTGCAGGACTCTCCACCGCCTTGCATCTCCTGCGGATCGCTCCGCATCTCGCGCCCCGCAGCCTGATCCTCGAAAAAGCGCGTTATCCACGCCCCAAGCTTTGCGCGGGCGGACTTGTCCTCGACGCGGAGATTATTCTTCAACGACTCGGACTCGATGTAAGCGAGGTCCCCCACGTGGATGCGGATAAGATTCGCTTTGATTTTGAAGGCAGGGGATTAGACATCCGTGTGTGGAAGCGGCATGCGTTGCGAGTCATTCGCCGCGATGAGTTTGATAATTGGCTGGCGGAAAAAACCAGAAGCAGAGGTATCGAGATTAAGGAGGGGGTGACGGTGAAACAAGTTCTGCCCTACAAAGACGGCGTAACAGTTGAAACAGATAACGGCACATATCATGCGCAAGTCATCGTCGGCGCAGACGGATCGAATGGGATTACGCGTCGATGCATTTTCCCCAGGGCGCCTGTTCATACTGCGCGGGTGTTGGAGGTAATAAGCCCCACCCATCCCCACCGCCCTGAGGGCACCTCTCCCAATTTCGTAGAAATTGGGAGAGGACGGGAGGGAGTCGCTTATTTTGAATTCTCTCCCGTCCCAAATAATATCGCAGGTTATGTGTGGGACTTTCCCACTCAAGTCAAGGGTCAATCCATGCGATGTTGGGGAATCTACGACACGAACATTCTCGCAAATGAAAAGCGCCCACAACTCAAAGAACCACTTGCCCATGAAATGTCGCGTCTCGGATTTGAATTGAGTGATTATGAAATCAAAGGGCATCCCATCCGCTGGTTCAGCCCGGAAAATCAAATGTCTGTGCCGCGCGTCTTGCTGGTCGGCGACGCGTCGGGCGCGGACCCGCTGCTTGGCGAGGGAATCAGCATTGCATTGGGATATGGCGCGCTGGCGGCGCACGAAATCGGCGAGTCGTTTCAGCGCAACGAATTTTCATTTAGCGGATACAGGCGTCGGGTGGTAAGAAGCGCATTGGGTCAAACATTGATCGCGCGTTGGATGATCGCGCACATCGTCTATCCGCTCAAGTGGAAGTGGTTCCAAATCCTGTTGTGGAGATTCTTGAAACCCATTCTGGTTTTGATCGCGTGGACATTTGTTTTGAATTGGGGAAATAGGCTGAGGCCGGAGTAGCGGCGGGATCCTACCTTGCCCCACCGCTTATCTTTTTCAAAAACCCCGGCGTGTTCAATTCGCGTTCAAGCAAATAAGTAAAATAACCCTGCATGATGGCTTCTGTCTCGCGTTGCACTTCGGCGCCAGGACGTGAGCGAGAGGCTTCAGCGTAACTGCTCCGTTGAAAATGACGGAGGTATTTCAGCGCGTCCACGGAAATGTTGTGGAGGTGTTTCAATCCCCGCCCGCAACGCGGGCAAATCACACCGCCCGCCCGATAAGAAAAGAATTGGTCCTCTGCCTTGATCTCGCGTCCGCAGTTGACGCATTGGAGAAGTTGAGGGCGGAAGCCCATATGGTCGAGCAGGCGCATCTCATAATAGCGGATGACAAGCCATGGGTCGTTGTTTGATGCAAGTCTTGCGAGAGTATCCGTCAGCAAACGGAAAGTGGCTGGGTTCTCGGTCTCACCCTCGTAGGTAAAGCGATCCAGCAATTCCATCACGTACGACGCGTGGCTTGTCAGGATCAAATCTTCGCGCAATGGAAGATAGGCATCCACAGTGTCGGCTTGTGTGAGGATGAGCATGTCTTTGCCTTTGGCGAGTTGCATTTTGACATGCGTGAACGGTTCGATATGCCCGGCTTTGCGCGAAGCGATCTTGCGCGCGCCTTTTGCTAGAACGCGTGTCTTCCCAAGTTGGCGCGTGTAGAGCGTCAACAAGCGGTCTGCTTCACCGTAATCGCTATGACGAAGCACAACAGCCTCAACGCGAAAGGAACGGAATTTGGTTTCAGGCATGGGAGAATGGAAACAAGTACGCAGGTTATCACATGTTTACGTGTATGTGTGCCTATTTACCCAGATGCTTTGGCGTAAATGCCTCTGGTAGAAGTTCTTTTACTGTGGTTTCTTTGACGAGTTTGCCGCTCCCGTCTGCCATTAAAACGATTGTATCCAAACCAAATTCCGCCATCACCTGGCGGCATCCGCCACAGGGAGAGCCGCCGTTATCCGTTACCACCGAGATGATCTCAAATTCCTTCTCACCTTCCGAGACGGCTTTGAAAATCGCCACGCGTTCCGCGCAGATAGTCTGCGGATACGCAGCATTCTCCACGTTGACGCCCGTAAAGATGCGCCCGGTCTTCGTGCGAAGTGCCGCGCCGACAGGGTAATTGGAATACGGCACGTAGGCGCGTTGCCGCGCAGTATTGGCGAGGTCAATGAGGGCTTGTTTTTCTTGTTTGGTGAGGGTCATAATAAATTAATTCCCATCGCTGATCGAATAGGAGGTGTTCCTCCGCCGTATCGGGATCAGCAAGCGGTGTTCTCTTCATACTCCGTTGGTCTCGACACCTGCACTTGCGTGCTGGTGCAAGTGTATAGTCCCGAAAGACACTCGACCTACTCAACCAACGCACAATTCATTTTTTCTTTCTTCTCTCCACTTTCCGAATCGCGCGGGCGGGCATGCCAACCACAAGCGTATCTTCAGGGACATTCTTCGTAACCACCGCGCCCGCGCCTGTGCGCGCGCCGTCTCCAAGTTTCAGCGGCGCGACCAGCATCGTATCCGAACCGATGAATACATCTTCGCCGATCTCAGTTGCATTTTTTTTCTCGCCGTCATAGTTCGCGGTGATCGTTCCCGCGCCGATGTTAGTGTTCGCGCCGATCGTCGCGTTGCCAATATAAGAGAAGTGTCCCATCTTCACGCCTTCGTACAGCGTGGAATCTTTCACCTCGCCAAAATTTCCCATGTGCACATGACTCTTCAAATGCGCGCCTTTTCGCAGTCGCGCGAACGGGCCAATATCCACCTCATCCTCGATGACCGCGCCTTCGACGACTGACGCCAACACCTTGCACCGATTCCCGATTCTCGAATCGCGAATGATCGTGTTTGGACCAACGACATTCCCTTCGCCGATTTCTGTATCACCCTGAATATGTGTGTTCGGCAGGATGGTTGTGTCCCTGCCGATTTTTATGCCTGCTTCGATATAAGCAGACGCGGGATTCGTCATACTGACGCCGTCCAACATGTGTTCACGGTTGATGCGTATTCGCATGGCAGTCTCCGCTTCACTTAAGTGGATGCGGGTATTGATGCCGATGATCTCAATCAGGTTATGTTGAACAACAGCCTGCACGGGCAATTCATCTTTTACAGCAAGTTCAACCACATCCGTCAGATAATACTCGCCCTTCTTGGGATTCTTCTGGATGCGATGCAACGCGTCCCACAGCCAATCGGCTTTGAAACAATACGCGCCCACGTTCAACTCTTTGATCTTGCGTTGTTCATGCGTGGCAACGTATTCCTCGACGATGGCTGCCACCGTCCCGTCAGAGTTTCGCACGATGCGCCCAAAGCCGCGCGGGTCGTCTGCGATGGCGGTGACCAGGCTGAAAGGTCCGGGGTTGAGGCGCTGGGTTTCGAGGAGTCGGTTGAAAATCTCGCCGCGCAGAAGAGGCATATCCGCATATGCCACAATCACGTAATCCGTTTTGCCTTTGAGTAAAGACTCAGCTTGAAGTGCCGCGTGTCCGGTTCCGAGTTGAGGCTCCTGTAAAACACAATCTGCAGAATCTCCCAGATATTTCTTCACGTGATCCGCGCCATGACCTACAATGACAACAGGCTTTTCTGTTGCAGCTGAATGTAAGGCCCTGAGAACGTGCCACAACATCGGCTTGCCGCATAACGGATGCAGCACTTTGGGCAGGTCAGATTTCATGCGAGTACCCTGACCGGCGGCCAATAAAACAGCAGTAACCTTCATAAACAACTCCGAATAAAAACAGGCTCACCCGCGTGATGCAAGCGACGCCTGTTTACAAAATAAGCCCCGCATAAGCGGGAGGTTTGGCTGGGGCGCCTGGATTCGAACCAAGATCCACAGCTCCAAAGGCTGGTGTGCTGCCCTTGCACCACGCCCCAGAACGCCTGAATTGTATCACACGATTGGGGATGGGCAACGTCACTTCTTTTTAAGCGGACCTGTCGGCGTCTTGAGCGTTCCCGTTGTGTGCAGGCGGCCTGTGCCTCTGCCGGGAGTCAGCCCAAGTTTGCGGGCCTCGTCATAGGTAATCACGTCTGGGTTGGTGGGGATGCTGCCTGTCTTCTCAACTGCGTCGCTCCAGAACGCGTCCAGGTCGTCAATCTTCTTCTTACCGCCTGCGGAGGCGAACAACGCATCGACATCCACCACAGGTTCTGGTTCCTCAGATTCAAACACCGTCGCCGCTTCCAATTCAAGGGCGGCTGATTCCGTTGTCTCAACCATAGGCGCCACTCCAAGCGACTGCAGAATATTCTCCACATCGCCGCGCACAAAAAGCATGCCCTCCACAGTTTGCAAAATGCGGTCCGATTTGGCGAGTTCCTTGCCAGCCAAGAGTAACGCATGCGCCGAATCCACTGGGATGAGAAGCATGTCCTGATCGCCGCCGCGAAATACGTGATAGGTATCCAGTTTGTCCTGGCGGGTAATACGTGATACTTTCAGCCCCGCGCTGTAAATCGCCATCAACGCCGAGAGCAATGAAACTTCCATACTGCTGTCATATAAATCCCCGGCGCGCGCCAGAACGCGTCCGCGGTCACTGATGAGAAAGACCACATCTGCCTTGATCTTGTGGCGAAAACCCGTTAATAACTCAGAAAGCGTCTCGCGATGTTCTTCAGCCTCCTTACTCGATTCAGGCGGAAAGATCGTGCGTACCAAGCCCAGACTGCGTTCCACCGCATCCAGAAAATCTGCAAGCGGTATGGGTTTATCAAAAATGGCAACAGCCCCGCCTGCGAGCATTTCATCGCGCGCTTTGCGCTCGGTGATGCCGGAGATGAAGATGACTTTCAAGTCTGCGTTGCGCGCCTTAATCTTGCGCATCAACTCAACGCCTGACATGCCGGGCAGGAGATAATCCGCCACCAGCAGGTCTATCTTGCGGCGCGAAGCCTCCAGCAATGCCTCCTCGCCCGAGGGCGCGTCGACAATATCCAACTGATGACCGAGCGTTTGCAACGTTGAATGTAAAAGACGGACTATGTCTTTTTGATCGTCAACTAGAAGGATACAGGGAGCGGTCATAAAAAATCAAACTTACTTTATTTTTTACGATTTCAAATTCTGTTCAGCGACCCAGCAAGCCACCCAATGATCCGGGCTGAGTTCCTTGAACTGCGGCTCTTCCTTTGAGCATTTCTCAATGGCCGCCGGGCAACGTGGATGGAAGCGGCAGCCTTTCGGCGGATTGAGCGGGCTTGGCACATCGCCCTTCAAAATAGTCCGCTGTCTCCTCAGGCGCGGGTTTGGCACGGGGATGGCAGACATCAGTGCCTGTGTATACGGATGCAAGGGGTTGCGGAACAGTTCTTCGCGCGAGGTCAATTCGACCATCTTACCCAGGTACATCACGGCAACGCGGTTTGATACATGCTCGACCACGGAAAGGTTATGAGCGATGAACAAATACGTCAGTCCAAACTCCGCCTGCAGGTCCTTCAAAATATTCAAGACTTGCGATTGAATGGACACGTCCAGCGCGGAAACGGGTTCATCGCAGATGATGAAACTGGGGCGCAGAGCCAGCGCGCGCGCAATGCCGATGCGCTGGCGCTGGCCGCCTGAAAATTCATGCGGATAACGACGGGCATGGTAATCCTCAAGCCCCACTTTCTTGAGAGTCGCCAGCATAATATCCACGCGTTCCTTCGGCGTGCCGATCTTGTGGATGTGCAAGCCTTCCATGACGGATTCGCCGATCGGCACGCGCGGGTCGAGCGATGCGTAAGGATCCTGGAAGATGATCTGCATATCGCGGCGCACGGATTTGAGTTCCTGGGGCTTCATCGAAAAGACATCCCTGCCATTGAACTTTACCGCGCCTGCTGTGGGTTCGATCAGGCGGAGCATCGTGCGCCCTATAGTGGTCTTTCCACAACCGGATTCGCCGACCATACCAAGCGTCTCCCCTTTTTTCACGATGAAACTGACATCGTCCACGGCTTTGACGTGGTTGACGACGCGCTGTAACAACCCGGAGCGCACCGGAAAATATTTAACAAGGTTATTGACCTCGACCAGAATCTCCCCTTTTTGGTTTGTATTCGTTTCCATATTATCTCAATGCTCCAAAAAAGAGGATCAATTTACTTTAAGCGGCGGGGTATGTCCCTCGGCGCTTTGATACAACCAGCAGCGTACAAAATGGTCAGACTTAATCTCTTCCAGCTCAGGCTTTGCTTCGGCGCAGATCGTCAATGCATGTTTGACGCGCGCCTGGCAGCGAGGGGCGAAGCGGCAGCCTGGCGGCAGGTTAACCAGGTTGGGAACCGAGCCGGGGATGACATCCAGTTTCTCTTTGATCTCACCAAGAACAGGAATCGAACCGATCAATCCTTGGGTATAAGGATGCAACGGTTCATCGAACAAGGAATTGACGTCTGTTTGCTCAACGATTTCGCCCGCGTACATAACCGCGACGCGTTCAGCCATTTCGGCTACCACGCCGAGATCGTGGGTGATAAGAATGACGGAGGTGCCAAGGTCCTTGCGCATGTCGCGCATCAAGTCCAGGATCTGCGCCTGGATGGTGACATCTAATGCGGTGGTGGGTTCGTCTGCAATCAGCAGTTCGGGAACACAGGCAAGCGCCATGGCGATCATGACGCGCTGTGCCATGCCGCCCGATAATTCATGCGGATACGCCTCTACGCGTCGTTCGGGGTCTGGCACGCCAACCATTTTGAGCAACGCCACCGCGCGCTTGTGACCTGCTTCCCTGCCCATATCCTGGTGAACGTTCAACACTTCGGCTAATTGATCGCCCACTTTGAAGACGGGATTGAGCGCGGTCTGCGGTTGTTGGAAGATCATCGAAATGCGGTTGCCGCGCACTTTTATCATTTCCTCTTCGGGCAGGTCCAGGAGGTTTTCACCGCCAAATAAAATTTCTCCCGCATCCACTCTACCCGGTCTTGAAATCAGGCGCATGATCGAAAGCGAGGTAACGCTTTTGCCGCAGCCCGATTCGCCGACCAACCCCAAAACTTCGCCGGGATATACTTCAAAGTTCACGCCGTCCACCGCGCGAACGACACCGTCTTCGGTGTAAAAATATGTCTTGAGACCTTTAACTTCCAACAACGGTTTATTATCATTCATCGCGGGGCGCTCCCATGTTCAGGAATAACTGCATTATAGCAAACAATTTTTGTTTTATGCGGTTTCGCAAAGATCGAGAATGGCTAAACGATGGGCTAAAAATCCCCACCACAGAGTATCCATGAACGAAGTTCACCCCGAAGGATGAAAATTGAAAGACTTGGAATTTTCCAAAGACTTGAACCCCGAAGACACTCCCGAAAAACATCGGGACATGTGAGTCACGGAGTTTTAGATTGGTTTTCTCCGTATCTCAGTAGCTTGCTCTTAGGCTTTTCCAGCAGGCTCAAAGACTTTATTTTCATATCAGCACACTGAGTTCACGGAGATGACACTTATTGCAAATATTCTCCGATGGCGTCTCCGCCGCTGTCTACAGGATGCTCACCTGCACTGCACCGAACAGCAGTGAGGTGCAAGTGTCCCAAAGGACGGCAGAGGGAGCATCATGGTCGTGAGATCATGTTTTTTAAATGGTAACAACTTTGAGGGGTATGAAGCGATATATCCAAAGAATCAGGATCAAGGCTTGCAGCCATTTCCATAGTCGAATACTTCAATATCCGCCAACGCGGAGGATGAGGAGGGGTCGAGCGTGAATCCGCAAAAATCCGGGCGTGTCGCGGCAACTTTGAGTCGCAGGTAAAGAGGGATGGAAGGCAGGTCGGATGCGAATATTGCCTGCGCCTCCTGATGAAAGGCATATTCGGGATCTATAGAAAGTGATTGGAGCGCCTTCTCACAAGCCACATCGAATTGGGGATTCTTGTAGCCGCTGACGTTCGTGCCAACCCAGTGGTTTGCCTCTGTTGGAATCTGCGCAGTAGTGAACCAGGCGCATTGCGGTTCGAGGCTGTTGACGCCTATGGCATACTCGGCAAGGTCAAACTGCCTCCCAAAGAGCGGACCTTTGGGTCCCTGGGCATAGAAATCCACTGCAGGGGAATAGATGGGATTCAAACCGATGCCACATTCTGCCAGCGACCGGGTAAAGATCTCAACGACCTGGTGGCGTTGTGTCGCGGAGGAGGTGTAATAGTCAAGCACGAGAGGCGTTCCGATGGGAACATTCGTGACCCCTAAAGATTGGCGCGGCGTGGATGGATTATTGTCGTGGTCAATCCAGCCTACATCCTTCAGGATCTTATTCCCGGCGGCGGGGTTGAATTCGTAGGTTTGCAGGTTGCCGTTATGCAATGGGTGCTCAGATGGAAGGTAACTATCAGGAACTTGTGAAAGACCAAAGAGGACAGTATCCACAACCTTCTGGCGGTCAAGGCATAAGGCGATTGCCTGGCGCGTGCGCTCATCTCCGAATAGGTCGGGACGGTCGGGGTTGTTACCTGTTGAGTTGAAACCATTATCGTAGGATACGTGGGTGATTCCAATGCCAAGCCATTCCATGGTCATACTTTGCGAGGTCAACAGTTTTGCCTGATTGTCCGTTTGCATTTGCTGGAGCAAGCCCACCAAGCCATCCAGTCGAACGGACGGATCGAGAACGTCGCAGGTCCCATCCACGAGCGCGGTGAGCGCTGCGTTCGTATCGGGAAAGATGAGGAATGTCAGTTCATCAAAATTTGGCAACTGACTGCCGGCGCGGAAGTAGTTCAGGTTCTTAATAAAATGCAGGCGCTTGCCCTTCTCCCATTTATCAATAATATAGGGCCCCCATCCAACGGGCAGGCGCGAGGAAACGTCCGATTTCAGGAGGTCGAGAGGAGCAAACTGACTCCAGAGGTGTTCGGGCAGGGGCATCCAGAAATTGGTGTAGTAATCGGGATCAATAAAGCCGGGCTTGCCCCACCATTGAACGGTCTGATCGTCCGCGGTTTCGTAGCTGTCCGTGCGGTCTATGATGAATTTGGAGGCGGGTGTGTCATTGTCCGATGCAAGCGTATAGGAAAATATTGAATCCTCCGCTGTGAGCGGCTCGCCATCCGACCATAACAGCCCCTTGAGCATAGTGAAGGTAACAACGAGTTGATCCATTTGTATTTCGCTTTTGCCATCGTAGGTGATCACACAATCGTCACTGCGACATTCGCTGGGGCGCACCTTCACGCCTGTATTCAGGGTCACGAGACTGCCGCTCGAATCAACGATCTGATCGCCCGCGCGAACGGTGACAGGACTCACCTGCGCATCGCCATCGCTGAGGCTGGGGATTTTCTCAAGGATGATCGGTTCGTATCCATACTCGACGACGTCCATGGGCCCATCGTAAATTGCGGATAGGACGCTGCGCGCGGCTGAGTTGGGGTTTCCGTACGGATAAAGCGTGTTCGGCTCCTCGCCCAGGCAAACGTTCAATGAACGTGGCACAGGCGTAGGGGTGACGGGAGAAGGCGAAACCGGCGGAACAGTCGAAGTCTCAGAGATAATGGGAATCTCGGTCTGCCCTGGCGCGCAGGCTGGAAGGATCAAGGCGATAACCAAAAGAAAAATTAAACAACGAGTGTGAAACATGTTGTTTCTCCCAAAAGAAAATAGGATTCAGGGTTAACCCGAATCCTATCGTATCTTATCAAATCAGGCAAGCAGATTTATTGAGTGCCTCGCAGGCGGGGATCGAGCGCGTCGCGCAAGCCATCACCAAGGAAATTGAAGGCAAACATGGTAATCGCTAAAGCCAGCGCCGGGAAGATGGCTTGGTTGGGATAGGTGCGGATCGCCCTGGAGCCATCCGAAATCATCGAGCCCCAGGATGGGGTCGGCGGATTCACACCCAAACCGATAAAGGAGAGGAATGCCTCGGTTGCGATATATCCAGGAATGGCTAATGTTTCCGCCACCACCAAGGGGCCAACGATGTTGGGCAGGATGTGCCGGAACATAATGCGCGTGTTCGAGGCGCCAATCGTATGTGCGGCTTCGACGAATTCCTTTTCACGCACCGAAAGCACCTGGCCGCGCGTCAGACGAGCCATGGTCTCCCAGGCGGTCAAACCGATGCCGATGAAGATGAAGAGCAGCCCTCCCATACTCTCATCCAATTGATTGATCGAATACGCGATTGTACCCGGCTGAATATCGGAGAGGGTGGAGCGGAAGAAAGCCATCAGCAATATGATGAAGAGCAGAGTCGGGAATGCGTACAAAATGTCAACGATACGCATCATGATGTTATCCACGCGGCCGCCGAAGTAGCCGGAGATGCTGCCGTAAATCACGCCGATGATCAGACTGATCAGAGGCGCGATCAGCGCTACGGTTAGTGACACGCGCGCGCCGTAGACGATGCGGCTGAACAGATCACGCCCCACGTAGTCTGCGCCTAGAGGATAATTGCTCGAATACTTGGCGTATGGCCCCATGGAGGGGAAGATCGAAACCAGCCACTCCGGCACCTTGTTCTGGTCCACCAGTACCTGATTTGCAAACGGCCTGACAGCGATCAACGGCGCCAACAGCGCTATCAGGATCAACAGCAGGATGATCGATCCTCCCAGCACAGCCGCGCGATTGCGGAGCAGGCGGCGGATTGCGTCCTGCCACAGGCTCTCGCGTTTTTGGGTCAGCAGCGTACCGCCCGCGCCAATTGATTTGGGGTCAAATGTAAGTTGTGCCATGGTTAATCTCCTGAACGATTAAGTAATTGGTTGAAAATAATTTTACAAATCCATGCTCCTGGCGGCGGCATGGGCAAACGAAATTTTTTCTAAAGACATTTCCAACGATTACTTAATCATAACGAATACGCGGGTCAAGATAGGCATAAGTAATATCAACGGCCAGG
>CAZIYY010000122.1:0-15376 GCA_964543585.1 uncultured Anaerolinea sp.
AGTCTTTTAGTCATGTTTTTTGAACCGCGAAGCACGCAAAGAACGCGAAGATTCTCTTTCTTTCTCCTTTTATCTTTTTACATGGCTCTTCGACTGCATTCGGACGACGATCACGTCCTCTCTCCGCTCAGCGCGATAGTAAGGGCAAACAAAACGCCTCGCGGAGGTAACCTACGGGGCGCAGAATCAGGACTCGGCTAAGAATGATGCGAAAAAAATCCCGAAAACAACTTGCGTTTTCGGGGAATTATTTCATACCGCTTTAGCGGTAAGTCGAATCAGACTCGCTTTGAGTCTATCTCCTTCTTCTATCCAGACTATAACTGTCGGCCTCGGAATTACACCGAGTCATGCTCCGTAGTAACGACTTAAGTCGTTGCTACATTTGCTCGTGGGCTGTACCACCGATCGGGAATTGCGCCCTGCCCCGAAGGTTATTATTTGGTTGAGGTGATTATAACCCGTTATTTATTTCAACTGCGCCTTGATTTTCTCGGCGGTGTCTTTATAGCCTGTCAGTTTCTCGTGTTCTTTCTGCACGAGCGCCGCGGGGGCTTTGTTGGTGAAATCACTTGATAAAAGCTTTTCTAATCGCTCGATGTGTGATTGCGCTTCCTTGAGTTCTTTTTCAAGGCGCACTTTTTCATTCGCGAGATCAACTATACCAGCGAGAGGTAGATAAATTTCCACAGAACCAACGACGAGCGCGGCGGTGTCTTTGGGCTTTTCTTTCAGTAATTGGTATATGGTAATTAGCGAAGGATCGAGTCCCGCGAGGGCAGCGATGGTTGCTGATTGTTCTTTCAGTAGATCAGTCTTGTCGTTACTAACAATCGTCGCGGCGATGCGCTTCGATGGACTCACGTTCTTTTCATTGCGCAGGTTGCGGATGGCGCGCACGATCTCTTGAACTAAAACGAAGTGACTGGTCTTTGATTCTTCCCAGCCTTCGGGTTCGCGCGGTTCGGGCCACTTTGCCACGATCAAGGCATCGGGCCAATCTTTGCATATGTCTTTCAAAGATGAATCCCGCAAGGCACCGTGTAAGTGACCCCAAATCTCCTCGGTGACGAATGGAGTAAATGGGTGCAGTAAACGCAGACACGTATCAAACACGCGCCCAAGCGTTTCGACAGTCGGCTTTCTGCTTTCTGCATTTTGCATTTGCCCTTTCGCGATCTCCACGTACCAATCCGCGAAGTCGCTCCAGATGAAGTCATAGATTTGCTGTCCTGCCTGACCATATTGGAAATTCTGGAAGAGGCGTTCCACATCGCGGATGAGTTGTTGCAACTTCGCCCAGATCCATGAGTCAGCCAGTGACCAGTTATCAGTAAGCACTAAGGAAGTTTGTTGATTATCAAGCGTACTAATTGAATTAATCACAAACCTCCCCACGTTCCACAACTTGTTCGCGAAGTTGCGGTTGGACTCCACCCTTTTCACGCCGACATTCGTATCATTACCCGGCGTCGAACCCACAAGCAACGTAAAACGCAGCGCGTCCGTGCCGTAAACTTCCATCACGTCCAATGGGTCAATCACATTGCCATACGTCTTGGACATTTTGCGTCCGATCTCATCGCGCACGAGTCCGTGCAGGTATACAGTGTGGAATGGCGCTTGTCCTGTGTATTCCAAACCAGACATAATCATACGCGCCACCCAGAAGAACAAAATGTCATAACCCGTTTCCATGTAAGAGGTTGGATAGAAATATTTGTAATCAGGCGTTTCTTCGGGCCAGCCAAGTGTCGAGAAGGGCCACAAGCCTGATGAGAACCATGTATCCAGCACATCTTCATCCTGTGTAAGCTCCTTAGAGCTGCAGGTCGCGCATTGCGTTGGGTCTTCGCGGCCCGTCGTCATGTGACCATCTGGGCAATACCACACAGGGATGCGATGCCCCCACCACAACTGGCGGCTGATGCACCAATCCTTGATATTCTCCAGCCAGTTGAAATACACCTTCTCGAATCGTTCAGGCACGATCTTGATGCGTCCATCTTTCACAGCTTCGAGAGCAGCTTTTGCAAGCGGCTCGATCTTTACGAACCATTGCGTGGATATCATCGGCTCGACGATCTCGCCGCCGCGTTGTGAGCGCGGGATGGTCGTACGATACGGCTCGGTCTTGATGACAAGTCCCGCCTTCTTCATATCGTTCCAAAGATTTTCGCGGGCGTCGAATCGATCCTGACCTTCGTACTGTCCGCCGTTTTCGTTGACCTTTGCCTCCACGTCGAGCACGGAGATGACCGGCAGGTTGTGCCTCTGCGCGATGAGATAATCGTTCGGGTCGTGACCAGGCGTGACCTTGAGCGCGCCCGTGCCGAACTCTTGTGACACGTAATGATCTGCGATCACCGGAATCTCGCGCCCGAGTATCGGCACGATCACAGACTTGCCAATATATTTTTTGTATCGTTCATCGTCAGGGTGAACCGCAACAGCCGTATCGCCGAGAATTGTTTCAGGTCGGATTGTTGCGACAGGGATATAGCCTTCCGAAGGTTCAGAACCTTCGGAAGGTTCAGGCTTCACCATATATTTGAAGTAATACAGCGTCGCGTCTTCCTCCTCATACTCCACTTCCAAATCAGAGACGGCGGTCTTCAAGCCCGGCGACCAGTTGATTAAACGCGGACCGCGATAGATGAGCCCTTTTTCGTAGAGGCGCACAAAAGCCTCCCGCACCGCGCGACTCAGCCCATCGTCGAGGGTGAAGCGTTCGCGGGACCAGTCACAAGACGCGCCGAGCCGTCGAATCTGATTCGAGATGATGCTTCCGTATTTCCTCTTCCAATCCCAGGTGCGCTTGATGAATTCTTCGCGTCCGAGTTCTTCGCGCGTCACCTCCTCCGTCCTGAGCAGGTGACGCTCCACCATCAACTGCGTGGCGATGCCCGCGTGATCGGAACCCGGTACCCAGAGCGTGGAGTAGCCCTTCATGCGGTGATAGCGGATCATCAGGTCTTCGACGCTGACGAACATCGCGTGGCCGATGTGCAGTTCACCCGTCACGTTCGGCGGCGGAATCGAAATCACAAATGGTTTTACATTCGGATCGAAGCCGGGTTTATTGGGATCGTTGTGCGGTTTGAAATATCCGCCTGTCTCCCACATTGCATAAACGCTCGGCTCGGTGGATTTGAAATCATAGGCTTTGGGTAATTCCTGTTTGCTCATTCTTGCTCCTTGGGTGAGGTGGACAGGTATATGTATGTATACATGTTACCTCATTAAAACAGCAGGGCCATTATTTCTTCCCGGGAGAAAACGAATCCCGTATGGATTGCTCCAGCGAAAAAGATGGTTCCCAGCCCATCTCGCTCCGAATCTTTTCAGATGAGCAGGGCTTGTCAATATTTATATCTGCCAGGCGGCGAATGCCCGGATCGAGCCGCAATGCGACGAGCATCCCCAGCAAGGCATCCATTAATTTTATCCCGCCTCCGGAAAGCGGAATGATCATTGCTTTCTTTCTCATCACACGCAGTAGGGTCTGCGTGACTTCAATCATCCCAACGTTCGACGCGGTGACGATATATCTCTCGCCGCTGCGGCCTTTCGTCAAAGCCAGCACAACTGCGCGCGCCACATCGCGCACATCCACAAAACTGTTGATATATTGAAGCGTCGGCATCAGTGGCAGGAATCGCACGGCGCCTGCTGCCCTGACAATTTCCTTCGAGCCGGGTCCCAGGAATACGCTTGGATTCAAAATGATCACGCGCATTTTCCCGGCGGACTCTTTTAATTCCATCTCGCTCACTGCTTTGCTGTAACCGTATATATCGTTGACTCGTTTCTTCTCAAGGTCTGGCAGCATGGATTCGTCGGAGATGTGCGGCGGCCGAAATTCAATTGCAGAGATGGAACTGATGAAGATGAAATTGCGACAGCCGGCCTCCAGCGCGGCTTGCATCAGGTTACGCGTCCCGATCACATTGGATTGAAGGATGGCATCTGCATCCGATTTGCGAAATGAGACCATTGCGGCGTTGTGGATCACGGTGTCTGCGCCTGTGAGTTGCTCTGCAAAAGTTTCGGGTTGGTTCAATTCACCCGAAATCCAGCGGATGCGGTCCAGCCGTTTGAGATCCAGATAGGTATTGCGCTTCGTCCGCACCAGGACGCGCAGTTCCGCCTGGGGGTCATGCTCGTGAATTGCCTTCACAATGTATTGCCCAAGGACACCAAATCCGCCGGTGATGAAGTAGGTGGTCGTCATGGTCGCTCGCTGGATTTGAAATTGCAGGCTTTCGGTAATTCCGGTTGGGTCATTGGTCTCCTTGTGAGGTACAAAGGGAAACACGTATACACGTTCCGTATTTCCCTGTCTGCTTGTGTGCTTTAAAACAAAACACTCCGTCCATCATGAGGACGAAGCGTTCACTTCGCGGTACCACCTCAGTTCGTTGATTTTTTAACACGAAGGACAAGAAGGCTTGCACTGAGCTTGTCGAAGTGTCACTAAGGATTTATCAACGCTCTCTGTAGCTGACGGTTATCAGCCTATGCTGTAACGGGCAATCCCGTGCCGGTCTACTGATTCACTGTTCACCGAACAATGATTTTCTTCGGCAAAATACTCAAGGCGACTTCAGCGGTGCTTCCCTGCGGAGACTTTCACCGTGTGGTCTCAACCACTGTCTCCTTCTCTATCAGGTCACAAGTCTCGATACCTTCGTACTCGACCACCTCGCTTACTACTCCTGAATGGCTGGGATTATACGCGGCTGCATATGACAAGTCAAGTTTTTGGTATCAGAGATTCAGAGTGCGGAGGAAATACGCGAGCCGTCTCGCAGAACGCGCTCCGCATTCCTGCTCAACTGGCATACGTCATTATCAATCTCACGAAGCCGCGAGCGCGTACCAATGTCAAGATTTTGGCATGGGTGTCGGGTGTATAATATTTTCATTTCCTGTATGAAAAAACTTTCGGGCATTCTATTAAATTATTTGGTTGGGATATCAATATTGGCAGCCTGCGCTTCCAGCGGCGAATCTGTCATACCTGTGACTCTAACAGCGCCTCCTCAACCTACTGTAACCGAGGTTAAGATTCTCCCTACACCCGCCTCTCCTGGCGATTCAATTACATGGCGGGACCTGCAATTGACAATGGATCAAATTGAAACCACGAAGGACTTTATTACCGAATTTGGCTCCACAAGAAGCCCATCTCCGGGAATGAAATTCATGTGGGTGCATATTCAACTAAGAAATGCGGGACAGGTCGAGATTGATATACCCCAACTTGAACACTATAGTGTGTTGTATGCGGCAACAGAACTTAAACCAACCTACGGTCATCGCCAGGGTTATAAGGATTATTCGACGTTGGGAGCAATCCTGTTTCCGACTCAGGAAGCGGACGGTTGGATTCGATTTGATCTTCCCACCACAGCCGAGTTGCAAGACCTGCTTTGTGTTTTTCTCCCTGAAAGTGCACAGATCGGCACGACCTTCTCCTCTCCCAATTATCCATATTCAGAAGATAAACCGACCTATGTATGGAAATGCGCACCTTGATGGCAATCAATTTCATATCCCTCATAAATCCCTTGGAAAGGATTGGTGATTCATGCAAACCTTCTTCAATGACTACCTGAACCTTCTGCAAGATTGTCACAATAGTATTCTTGAGGCACTTGAAGGACTTCCACGTGCCGCACTGGATTGGACTCCAGGGAACGATATGAATTCGATCAGCGTTCTAGTGTTTCATCTCACCGGTGCAGAACGGTACTGGATCGGAGATATTGCAGCACAAGATCCAACTGACCGTGACCGGGATGCGGAATTCAGAGTCCATGATGTGGAGATGGATGTTTTGAAAAAGCGTCTTGCAGATAATCTGGAATACGCGCGTAACACATTGAACAAGTTCACGATCCAGGATTTGGAAACAACGCGTGTATCCGCCAGAGATGGACGTGAATTCACAGTGGCGTGGGCATTACTCCATGCACTCGAACATGCTACGGCTCATCTTGGTCAGATCCAGATTACTCGTCAATTATGGGAACAATCAAAAGGTAACGCCTGAGAGGTGTCGAAATGATCACTAACAGAAATATTCTGATCAGCGGAGCAGGTATTTCTGGATTGACATTGGCCTACTGGTTGCAAAAACATGGATTTTCTCCGACCATCATTGAAAAGAAGCCAGATATCCGTGAGGAGGGATATATGATCGATTTTTATGGTTCAGGCCTTGATGTCGCTGAGAAGATGAATTTGATCGCTCAATTGCAAACAAAATCGAGTCAATATCCTATATCGAAACTGACTTTTGTAGATAACGAAGGGAAACCGCGCGCAGTGCTTGATGTGGAAAAGTTCACGGAATTATTGAAACACAGATATATCCCGTTGATGCGAGGCGACCTGGAGCGGGTCATTTATGAATCCGTAAAAGATGTTGTGCCTGTCCGATTCAGTACAACTATTCACGACTTGAATATCCTGCCTGATGGCGTGGATGTGGAACTGTCGGACGGAAAACATGAGCGCTATGACCTGGTGATCGGCGCAGACGGTATCCATTCCAATGTCCGTGGATTATTATGGGGGGCTGAAAGCCAGTTCAGTCATTTTCTCGGGTTTTATGTAGCATGCAGTATTGTTGGTAATTTCTTGGGCGCAGCTGATGCCTTCTATGGGCATTTTGAGCCAGAGGTGCAAACGACGGTTTATTCCATTGGAAATAATAAGCTGGCTGTGTTCTTTGCTTTCAAATCCGAGCTGTTGAACATTCAAAGCCGAAACCAACAAATGGAGGTGCTCATAAAGAGATTTGGAAATCTCGGCTGGGTCGTGCCTCAATTGGTGGAAGGGACGGAGCAATCCGATGATTTTTTCTTTGATGCTGTAGCGCAAATCCAGCTCGATCAATGGTATAGGGACCGCGTCGCTTTAGCAGGAGATGCCTGCCAATGCCTGACACTGCTTGCGGGACAAGGCGCTTCGATGGGAATGGCAGGTGCTTATTTGCTTGCAGAAGAGTTGTATAAAGCGGGTGGGGATTACAAAGCTGCATTCCCCGCTTATCAACAGAGACTTAAACCAGAGATCGAGCGGAGACAAAAAGAAGCGCGCGGACTGGCGGGCTCGTTCGTACCCGAAAACAATTTCGCCATTGCGATGTCATATTTCTTTTTGAACACGATGTTTTTGCCGGGCTTTAAAACTCTATTTGCAAAACAAATCGGGGCGAAGAGTATTATCAAGTGACCCTGCGAACGCGTGCCCGTACCAGAATTTCCCGATGCTATAATGAATAAAATATCTCTGAAGCAAATTGCTGCCCTATTAAATTGATCGTCTGAAAAACTTGCAAGAATTACATCGCAATTAGGATAAGGCCCTGAACAGATAAATACCAGGGTTTATATTGAAAGGATGTGTGCTAAATGGGATACCGAAAACTGGGTCGCTCTGGGGTGCTGGTCTCGCCGTTGTGTCTAGGGACAATGAACTTCGGCGGTTCGACCAATGAAGCGGATTCGTTCACCATCATGCAGAAAGCCGTAGAGGGTGGAATTAACTTTTTCGACACAGCGAATGTCTACAATAAAGGTGAGAGCGAGCGCATCACCGGAACATTCCTGAAAGAGAATAATTTACGTGAACAGGTTGTGCTGGCGACCAAAGTGTTTAGCCGCGTGGGAGATTTGCCCAATGAAGGCGGCGGGACTCGTTACCACATCATCAAAGCCTGCGAAGATTCGCTTCAGCGCCTGCAGACTGATCACATTGACCTGTACCAGCTCCACCGCCCGCCATTATCCCATCCGCAGGACGAAACCCTGCGCGCATTTGATGACTTGATCCGGGCTGGAAAAGTCCATTACATTGGATGTTCCACACATCCAGCCTGGATGGTGATGGAAGCTCTGTCCATCAGTGAGCACTATGGGTTGAATCGTTATATCAGTGAACAACCTCCTTACAACTTGCTGGATCGCCGTATCGAGAATGAGCTTGTCCCGCTGTGTCAAAAATATGATCTGCGATTCTCCCCTGGTCGCCCCTGGCGATGGGCATCCTGGCGGGACGCTACCCTGAAACAACCAAATACCCCGAGGATTCGCGCGCCCACCTATGGGATACCAGCATGGTCAAAGCGCGGATCACCCAACGCGCCATAGATGTTGGAAAATCAATCAACAACATGGCGCAGGAACGGGGTTTGACCGCTTCGCAACTATCTCTGCTTTGGATAAAAGATCAACCAGGGATCACCGCGCCCATTATTGGACCTCGCACACTCGCGCACCTTGAAGATGCCCTCGGCATCCTTGACAAGGTGTTCGACGAGGCAGATCGTCCATTATTCGACGAGCTTGTGCATCCAGGCACTGCGGTCGCAGATTTCCACAATTCAAATGAGTGGATGAAGGCTCGCATTACCTCCTGATGAAAATAACTCTCACCCAATATCTCTCGTACGGTATCGGGTGAGAGTTAAATCAATCCGCCGCGCACTGCCCTCTCCTTTTAGGAGAGGCGTTGGGGGTGAGGTCGCATTACCCCCGCGAGCGCGTGCCTATGCCAGGATTTTGGCGCCATCCTGAAAAAACCATTCGATTGGCAGGGGTGTTATAATGTGCATATGGTTTTACAGATCTTGTTTAATGTCATTGGCGACAATAGGATGCTCATAGAATCCGGATAATATTTTCCGTTGAATTAGGAAAACGAAGGTGATCTATGGTTCGCAGGTCACATCTGATGGGTCTAATCATAATACTACCTCTCCTGGTAGTTGTTCTGGCGTTAGCTGTTGTTGGGGGAAGGAAAATTACTCCGACACAGGCAATTAATGAGTATATATCAGCGGGATATCTTGATGATTCAAATAATCAATTAATCTGGAATATTGCAAGCAGCTACCTGCAAAGTACACAATATGAGAATAATCTGATAATTAATAGTTCTCCCCAATCTGCCGCTGTCAACGTCTATGTTCTGAGCAAAGACCCCAAGAACTATTTCAAAGAAATAAACTGTAACTGTGCATATCTGGGCCAGGACAACATTATTGTATGTGATGCAAAATTGTTTAAGAATCTGCAAAGTCTGATAGATATCCCGCCAGACGCATTTGGTTCCGTGCCGTGGGCGCCTTCTAGTGCAGTAGGGCTGATTAATTCCCGTTTTTCATATTTTATACACCAATGGATATTAGGTCATGAGATTGGTCATTTGGTGTTGGGACATGGAACTGGCGAATCCCACTTTCAGCCATCGGTTTTGACACTATTTCAATCCACAACAGAGACGCCTCAACCCAGTATTGCGCCACAATATGAACAAGAAGCAGACACTTTTGCGATCGAAAACCTGGGTCCTGAGCAAATTGACGATCAATTCTGGGTATGGCTAGGTCTGTCCAATATGGTTGGCGCCATGTATGATCGGGCGCTGCAAGACCAGGGAATAGCAGTTTCGGAATCACAACCTCCCAAAATGGAACTGGCTTATAGCTCAGATGGGCATCCTCCCTGGTTGATTAGATTACTCGATATGGCCCAAATATTAATTAATACCTATCCGGTCATAGTAGATGAGAGCGGTTACTTCGACGCGATTCGAGAAAGTATTCATCTAACCCCAGATGGTCAATCATCGCCATTGCTCTGTGACACTAGCTCGTCCGATATTATTCCGACTTCTATGCTACCCCAGACGGATAGCCATGATGATTATGCACTACATGTCCATCGAGGTTTTGAATATTGGCAACTGACTGAATATGACCAATCCATCGTTGAGTTTACCAGCGGGATTGATCTAATGTTATCCCTGGTTGAAAAGGGATACCCACCTCCACCACAACTTTTAGAGGCATTACTTCAACGAGGGGTTGTTTATTTTGTAAAGGGTGATTATGAAAATGCAATTGCCGATTGGCAAATCGCCATTGAGGTAGAACCAAACGATCCTCGCGCATACAACAATATTGGCTTTGCCTATTATGAACTTAACCAACTTGAGCAAGCTGTTGCCTTGTGGTCAGTTGCTGTTGAGATAGATCCACTTCTTGATGATGGATGGGCGGGCTTAGGCATTGCACTTTATGCACAAGGAAAAAGAGATGAGGCAATTAATGCTTACCAAAAAGCGCTGAAGATCGAGCCAGGATATTCATCACTGGATTGGTTACGTTATGAGCGTTCATGGACAGAGAAATCGTTACAAGACGCCAAGGCATTGCTCGCCTTGATTGGTCCCTGACAAAACCGGCCTGAATAATTTGCTCTTTTTCCTTCCTAATTTACGCAATTCGATATTGGACTAAAAGGAGGTTCTCCATGAAAGCTGTATGGACATTTATATTAATTATGGGAGGCGCGCTTTTCTTGTTAATTGGTACTTACCTTGCTCAAGTCTATAACGGTGCTCAAGAGGCTGGAACCACGCCAGAGTACTTTGCTGCAACTCAGAGTCAAAAAATTGCCTTGAAATTTGCTCTAGTTATAATTGCCATGTTGGCGGGGATAATCAGTCAATATGTGTTTGAGAAGGCAAAGGACGCCCGCGACAGCAAAATTAATTTGCGATCAGTACTATCCAGGATGGTAACTAATTCTAGATTTATCATGGCATTATTTGTTTCTCCATTAATCTTTAATTCCATCTACTTGATCATTGGCGCTAACCCTCAAAGCATTGGGGATTATTTGTTGGCTTTTCAGAATGGCTTCTTTTGGCAATCTGTTATCAGTGGAATCTCGGCAGCCGATTCCTCCACTACAAAAAATACTTCATGAGTGCAAACATTGAAACAATAATCTGGCAATTAGCAATGCCAAGTCTTTTGGAGCCAAAAGCTGTGTTGTTGACTTATATACATCCCTACACCCTCTCCCTATTAAACTGTGTTTCATATAACTGGCTATATAACCCTCCCATCTCGAGCAACTCATCGTGCGTGCCTCTTTCGACAATCTTTCCTCGATCCATCACCAAAATCAAAGCCTGCTACTCTTGACCATAATCTTTCAAAATTCCAATGACTTGCTGTTTCAAAACAGGCAAATCTTCCTGCGCGGTCAACCAGACTTTTTCAAGGTCCACGCCGAAATAATCATGGATGAGTTTATCGCGCATACCAGCGACATCCTGCCAGGGGACCTCTGAATAAGTGCGGCGAATATCTTTTGATAGATGTCGAGCCGCTTCCCCAACAATTTCAATTTGACGAATAACCCCATCTTGAAGCAGACGAGTGTCATTAAATTGACTCTCGCTTATGCCCTGCAGATATTCTTCAACTGGGTTAATGGCGTCCAAAATATGGCGCAAATAAAGCAGTTCATCGCGCGCCATAGACAACCTTTAATTCCTTCAAAACCCTCTCGCGCATATATGGGCTAATCGCCGCCTCGGTGAGTAAATCCACCTTACGACCCACTGCTTCGGACAGTTCGCGTTCCAACCGAACCATCGTCAACAAACTTTTTCGCTTTGAAAAACGGACAATCAAGTCAATATCGCTTTTCTTTTTTGATTCCCCGCGCGCCATCGAGCCAAAGACACCCACCATCGAAACGTCGTTTTGGCGGCAAATGTCGACCAGACGGGTTACATCAAATGGATAAGTAAAAGCCATGTCCTCATTTTACATCAAAAAGGGCAAACATGAAGTCCGCCCCTACAAAAGAAAATCCGTGTAATCCGTGCCTATAAACTAAACTCGTTCCCCTCTAAACTACGTTTCATACAACTGGCTATATAACCCGCCCATCGTCCTTTCTCCCTTTGGGACAACTGCTCGTGCGTGCCTCTTTCGACAATTCTCCCTCGATCCATCACTAAAATTAAATCAGCAGCAAGTATCACGGAGAGGGGAGTAATAACTTTCGTCAAGCGCACGGCTCAATACCTTTAGCAATTTGTAGTCGTATCCCTGA
Source organism: uncultured Anaerolinea sp. (assembly GCA_964543585.1). Lineage (GTDB taxonomy): Bacteria > Chloroflexota > Anaerolineae > Anaerolineales > Villigracilaceae > Defluviilinea. Next base: position 11,931 of record CAZIYY010000122.1, read on the forward strand.
TTATCAAGCATTGACTACGGGGCTTGACAATCCGCGCCCACCATGCTAATATATCGAAAGTTGATATATCAGATCTCGATATTCAAATACGAGCAATATAGGAGCCTTTATGGATAAGACTGCCTCCAACCCGAATCCCCCACTAACGCCCGCGGCTTTCCACATCCTGCTGGCATTGGCGGATGGCGAGAACCACGGCTACGCCATTATGCGGGAAGTAGCCGAGCACACAGACGGAAGAATGCGTCTCGGCCCGGGCACGCTGTATGGAACCATCAAGCGCATGCTGGCTGACGGGTGGATCGAAGAATCGGATGAGCGTCCGGATCCCCAGCTTGACGATGAACGCCGACGTTACTATCGCCTTACCGGCGTCGGCCTGAAGTTGGTGAAGGCTGAAGCGGAGCGCCTGGAGCAGTTAGTCAATGTTGCGCGCGGGAAGCGGCTGCTCCGCACGCCCAGGTCTGTATAGTGATCCGAAGGAGGCATGGATAATGAACAACTCCCCTCTGGCAAACTCCTTATCAGTTTCAGTGCGCGTCTACCGCGCCCTGCTTGTGGCTTACCCAAAGAAGTTTCGTGAAGATTACGAAACACAACTGGTGCAGGTTTTTCGAGATTCATTCCGGGATGAATATCATCGCAAGGGGATGCCCGGCGTGATAGATCTCTGGCTTCATACCTTCGCTGATTTGCTTGTCACTGCGCTCATGGAGCGCATTATGGAAAGGAGTCAGTATATGTTCTCTCCGAAAGTCATCTTATGGGGTGGCGTAGCCGGTGTGTTTAGCGGTATGCTCTGGATGATGACGGGGCTTGCGCCATCCAGCGGAGGGGCAACTCTTGTGATAGCCTTAATACTAGGTCTGGGTGGGCTGGTCGGCCTGTATTCCCGGCAGGCGGGCCAGGGCGGAAGGTTGGGCTTGGCAGGCTTTGCCTTGGCGATCATAGGCACGGTCCTGGCGCTTGCAACTCTATGGTGGTTTTTCAGCTTCTTATCAGGTTCAACGTCTATGGAACTACATTCGCGTATAGAAAGAGAGACAGTTCTTGTAGCCCAAGCAGTCTTAACCATCATGTTGGCATTTGTCACTTTGGGCGTCGGGCTGGCGATGCTTGGCGTCGCCAGCTTGCGTGCAAACATCCTGCACCGCTGGCGCGGCTTGCCGCTGGGCTTAGGTTTGCTGGACACCATAGTGGGTATCTCGGGCTGGCTGATCTATTATGTGCCGCTGAGCCAGGGACGAAACCCTTGGAATCCGTGGAACCCCGGAGATTACGTGATCCCCTTTGCTGTGTTTGTGCTATTGGGTCTTGGCTGGATGGGTCTGGGAACCATGCTTGCGACAGAGGCGGAGGCTCAGGTCGCGCAGCCTCCCCCGGCTTCAGCGTAAACTCGATACTTACCACTTCGTAGTGAGTGAGGTGAACAATATGATCCGCAGGATTCTCAAGTGGATCGGCATTGTGTTGGGCAGTTTAGTCGGACTGCTCGTGCTATCCTTCATGGTTCTATACACCATCGGCTCGATCAAGTGGAACAAAATCCACGCGAAGTATGATGTGCCAGTCGAAACGATCACCATCCCCACAGACCCAGCCTCCATCGCGCGCGGCGAGCACATCGCCACGCTCCACATCTGCAGGATGTGCCACACAGACGCTTTGAGCGGTCAATCTGTCTCGGTCCCAGCCTTGATGACGTTCTCTGTTGCCAACCTGACCGGGGGTGCAGGCGGCGTGGGCGACACCAACACCGACGCAGACTGGGTGCGCGCCATTCGCCATGGTGTGGGTCACGATGGTAGAGGACTTGCACTGATGCCCGTGCGAACTTTCTACTATCTCAGCGACGAGGACTTGGGCGCGCTGATCGCTTACCTGAAAAGCCTGCCGCCGATAGACAATGAGATGCCCAAAACAGACCTGGGACCCCTGGGTCGCGTGATGCTGGCTCTCGGGCAGTTACCGCCAGAGATTGAGCCAAATGTTATCTCGATTGACCACGATGCTCCGCGTCCGGTTGCGCCACAACCCGGCGTGACCGTGGAATATGGAAAGTACCTGGCACGCACATGCGCCTTGTGCCACGGGCCCAACTTCAATGGGCAGACCGTGCAATTGGATGGCCCTCCAATATTAACACCTAACCTGACCCTCGGAGGTGAGCTCGGCTTCTGGTCTGAAAAGGATTTCATAGCAACACTGCGGACGGGCGTGACACCTGGTGGAAAACAATTGAGATCAGAGATGCCATGGAAGTATTTCGGTCAGATGACCGATGATGAAATGAAGGCTGTATGGTTATACTTGCAATCCTTGCCTGCACTGCCGCAGGGTAAGTAAAAGCCGGTCGTTTTTATTTATCCATCTATTTCATCTGTTTTCGCAGCCATGATGAAATCGTTTTTGTGCAACTGACTATGACCCCACCGCCCTAGCGGGCACCTCCCCAAAATACGACGAGAAAAATTTTAGAATGCGTATAAAACGGTTAAATCGTCGGATTTGGGGGCACCTAAAGGTATGCTTCGCGAAGGCTGGGTGGGGGTCAAACCTTCTCACGATTGAATTGTGTTTCATAAAGTTGGGCATACAACCCATTGAGCGCAATCAGCTCCTCATGTGTACCTCGCTCCACAATCTTTCCTCTATCCATCACTAAAATTAAATCAGCAGCCAATATCGTGCTCAATCTATGGGCAATCACAATGCTCGTGCGCCCTGCCATGACGCGCTTCAACGCATCTTGAATCAACGCTTCGGATTCGCTATCGAGTGAACTCGTGGCTTCATCGAGCACGAGAATGCGCGGGTCTTTGAGGATCACTCTTGCCAGCGCGATGCGTTGTTTTTCGCCGCCGCTCAGCCGGTAACCGCGCTCGCCCACGATCGTGTCATAGCCATCGGACAGGTCCATGATGAACTGATGGATATTCGCGGCGCGCGCGGCGGCTTCGATCTCCGCCTGGGTCGCGTCCATTTTCGCATACGTCAAATTCGTGCGGATGGTATCGTGAAAGAGATACGTCTCCTGCGTCACCATGCCGATCGCGGCGGCGAGCGAATCGAGCGTCACCTCGCGCAGGTCATGCCCGTCAATGCGGATGACTCCGTCGGTGGGGTCATACAATCTTGGGATGAGATACGTCATCGTCGTTTTGCCTGCGCCGGAAGGACCGACCAATGCGATCAACTGTCCGGGACGCGCGATAAAGGAGACTCCCTCTAAAGCGACCTCTCTAGCCTGGGATGTCGATTCAGACGTCCCTGAGTCTGATGCGTTTTCTTCATCCTTTTTCTTCCCATTGCTTTTATTTGCCAAAGACAAGACCGCACCCACGTCTTCCATCTTCCCATAACGTTTGACATCTTTGAGTAGTTTGGATTCATCCACGTGATAGTTGAAGTCCACGTTATCGAATTCGAGTTCGCCTTTCATGTCA
>CAZIYY010000122.1:15386-15797 GCA_964543585.1 uncultured Anaerolinea sp.
CGCTTGCCCTGAGCCCAGTCGAAGGGTTGGCATCCTGCAAGACGATGGCGTTATCTTTTTCAATGATGTCCTGCGGCAGATCAATGATCTCAAAGACACGCTCGAATGAAACCATGCTGGTTGAAAATTCAACGGGTGCGCCCGCGAGACCTTGCAGCGTGCCATAGAGTTGACCGAGATACGAACTGAATGCAACGATGGTTCCAACTGTGAATACATCGGTGATGACGTAATAGCCGCCGAGACCATAAACCAGCGCCGTGCCCACCGCGCTGACCAGACCAAAGATGACGAAGAAGGTCGAACCAACTACTGCGCGTCGAATGCCTGTATCGCGCACAGCCCCAGCGCGTTCACGGAAACGTTTCTCCTCTTCGTTGGCGCGACCAAACAATTTGACGAGCAGCGCGC
>CAZIYY010000123.1:0-3853 GCA_964543585.1 uncultured Anaerolinea sp.
GGTTCCTGAAATAATTTACCGTCTCTGGTCGCATCTGAATACCGTCTCTGGACTCATCCCCTAAACAAAGCAATCGCGTATCCTATGGGCAATCCAATGCAAAAGGAGTTTCACATGAATCGAACAATTGAATTTCTCAAACGTCATTCACTCGTTATTGGGATCGCTCTTATGTTCCTGCTGACCTGGCCTATTGACTTGGCGAATTCGGGGGTGTTGCCAATCAAATTCCCATTCCTGGTGTACCTCTTTCTCGGCTGGGGATTTGTCTTCGCTTCGGTCATCATGACGGGGCTGACTCTCGGCAAGGATGGCGTGATCGCATTGCTGAAACGATTCCTGATCTGGCGCGTAGGTTGGAAGTGGTACTTCGCAGCGTTCCTGCTCATGCCCTCTTTGCAACTCATGGCGATTTTCATGAACGCCGCGTTGAGCCAAACGCCGATTGATTTCAGCGCCGCATACGCGTACAAGATATTTGGACAGTCCGCAAACCTTGTGCTTTTCATCATCCCCTTCTTCCTGATTGACGCAATTGCCAACGGAGAGGAGATCGGCTGGCGCGGCTATGTCCTGCCGCGTTTGCAGATGAAATATAGCGCGCTGGCATCCAGCCTCATCTTGGGTGTGATCTGGGGATTCTGGCATCTCCCCAAGTATTTGTCGCACTGGGACACGGTTACGTTTGTGTTGTTCATGGTTGGTGTAATGGCAAGAGCAGTCCTGTACACCTGGCTGTATAACAACACAAAAGGAAGTTTGCTTTTGACAACCGTGTTCCATGCCATTAGCAACACGGGAGGCGTATTCCTGCCCGTTGCGACTACGGCAACAGATGGCAATATCACCACAACAATCATTCAAGTTTTGCTTGAGGTGATGGCGGCGATCATCATCACGGTCCTGGCAGGACCCGCGCGGCTTTCTCGAACAGAGCCAATGCAGGCGCAGAAACAAACATCCAATCTCGAATTGCAAACTTCATAAGATGAAAAGGAACTACAAAATGGACACGCAAACACGCACGGACAAAATATTGGACTTTCTCAAACGCAGTTTTATCAGAATATCCATCATCATTTTCGTGCTGGCAATTACCGGCATGATCTATCAAACTACCGCCACTGAATCGGATCAGCGCAAATATCCGCCTCCTGGTGTGCTGGTCAATGTCGGCGGATATAAGATGCACATCTACTGCATGGGTGAAGGAAGCCCAACGATCATTCTTGATCATGCAGGAGGTGGCTCATCCAGGGATTGGGCTTTGATCCAGCCCAAATTGGCGGAGCATACCCGCGTCTGCGCGTATGACCGTGCCGGCTATGGCTGGAGCGACTACAATCCCGCGCCGCGCACAATGGAACAACAAGTCCATGAATTGCATGGTCTGCTGGCAGGCGCCAACGAGACTGGACCTTATATTCTGGTTGGACATTCCTACGGCGCGCGCGTGGACCGTGTCTTCGCCGCGAAATATCCAGACGAAGTGACAGGCATGGTGTTGATGGATGCGGGTATCCTTTACGATGATCCGCGCTATCCCGCAGAAACACAAGCCCATCTTGAATCAGACAATACCATGATCCGCACGGGGCGTTGGCTGGCGCCTTTTGGATTGGTGCGCTTGTTACAGCCACTAATGGGAAACCCGACTTTTGACCTGCCTGAAGATGCGCGCCTTGCGGGCGCTTCTTTCTCCGGCACGACCCGTTATTGGCAGAGTCTGAATGGTCAGACCGATGTCCTATCAACTGTTTTTCAAGAGGAACGCAGCGTGACTTCATTGGGAAATATACCGCTGTTGATATTGATCTCAACTGAACCAGACGATGCCACGCACCAGGTCTGGTCACAAGCGAATATTGAGATGGCTGAACTCTCCACCAATGGAAGCTACCAGATCATCAAGGGCGCGACTCACTTCTCGCTGGTCTATCGTCAAAGCGATGCGCAAGTCTGCACGGATGGGATCCTTGAAGTGCTGGATGCAGTTCGCGTTGTGCAAGTATCGAAATAGATAATCGGAGTACAATGCCATGATGCAAAGCAAGGTCGTACTCCACGTTCGCAATCCATTTTTACTGGACGCCTCCACGTATGTCAGTGCGGCTGTCATGGCGCTGTTGGGGATCAGCGGTCTTCAAGACCTGACATTACAAATCATCGCGCTGGCATTGTGTTTGACCTTTGCCTTGTTATATCGCTTCCTGTTTCGAACGGGATACTACGAACGAAACCCACCTGTATATTTTGGGGGGCAGGCGGTGGTGCTGGTCATGTTGTTGCTTTTGAAATCAGGCGCGAGCGATGCCTTCAATTTTTTGTTCTATATTTTGACTTTCCATGCGGCTGTGGTGTTGAGCATTCGTATGACGATGTTATGGACGGTCATCTACTTTGCAATTACAAGTTCAGTGGCGTTGATCAGCCGCGGCTGGGATGGGTTGTATGCTGTCTTCTTCTATCTTGCGGTATTCATTGTTTGCACCATCCTGGGGAATACAGTCCAACAGACCGAGTTGACCAGTGAACGCAATCAACGTCTGGTGGATGAACTCAAGGAAGCCCAGCAGAAATTGCAGGAACTGGCAGTGGTGGAGGAAAGAAACCGCCTCGCGCGTGACCTGCACGACTCGGTGAAGCAACAGGTCTTTGCCATCTCGATGCAGTTGAGCGCGGCGCGCACATCCTTAACCGAAAACGATCAGGCGTATACACCGGTGGCGCGGGCTGAGAAACTGGCGCAACAGGCAGGCGCGGAACTGACCACACTCATTCGTGAATTGCGTCCGCCTAATTTGGAAAGTAAATCCATCATTGTCGCACTGCGGGAATATATAACTGAGTGGTCACAGCAAAGCGGAATAAAAACGGAGTTGGAAATCAAAAACGATCCCGTTGTCGATGAAATTGCCGAACAGGTTTTATATCGCGTCGCTCAGGAAGCATTGTCAAATATTTCCAGACACAGCGGTGCAAGTAAGGCGATGATCACATTGATTAGTGAAAATGGAGATGTGATCTTGACAATCGAAGATAACGGAAAAGGTTTCGATACTGAGCAAGTGCAAAAAGGTGTCGGGTTGGATTCGATGCGCGAACGATTAATATCAGTCGGCGGGGAATTAAAAATATCCAGCGAAAAAACCAAAGGCACACAAATAATCGCAAAGTTGCGGAGGTCATAATGTCAGCTTCAATTACAGTCATGCTGGTGGACGATCACGCGATGGTGCGTCAGGGTGTGCGCGCGTTCCTCGTCACGCAACCAGATATATCGGTCGTAGCCGAGGCGGGATCGGGCGCGGAAGCAGTGACTCTTGCCGCGCAATATGTTCCAGATGTGATCCTCATGGATCTGATCATGCCCAACATGGATGGCGTTGAAGCCACGCGGCGCGTCAAACAGGTCAGTCCGCGTTCGCAGATCGTGGTGCTGACTTCGTATCACGAGGACGAGCATATCTTCCCCGCCTTGAAGGCTGGCGCGCTGTCGTACATCTTGAAGGATTTGAGCGCGGACGAATTGGCATCGGCTGTTCGCAAAGCTGCGGTAGGCGAGGCAGTCCTGCATCCGCGCGTGGCGGCGCGCGTCATCAAAGAGTTACAGGGCAAGCGTGAAGATAATCTGAACCCGTTTACCGAATTAAGTGAGCGCGAGTTGGAAGTGTTGAAGTTGATCGCCGATGGAATGTCTAACGCCGAGATGGCGGCGAAATTGGTTTTGAGCGAAAAGACCATCAAGGGTCACGTCAGCAACATCCTGAGCAAACTGCATCTGGTGGATCGGACCCAGGCGGCAGTGTATGCATGGCGTGAGGGCGTTGTCCGCAAGGAGTAGGGAATAAAC
>CAZIYY010000123.1:3863-15765 GCA_964543585.1 uncultured Anaerolinea sp.
CAACCTCTTACGACCCGCAAATTTATCTCAAGGTGGAATCTATGCAGACTTCGGCGCGGGGAGCGGCGCGTTCACGTTGGCATTGCGCGAGTTGATTGGACTCGATGCGACAATTTATGCAGTGGATAAGGATCGGTCATCTCTGCGAGAATTGGAGAATTCCCACCGCGCCCGCTTCAATACGATCCCTAACCCTTCGATCAAACTCAGGGCGAGCCTGATTCTGCTTCCAAATGACTTTTCGCGTCCCCTTGATATTCCTCCGCTCGATGGCATCGTGATGGGGAACTCACTGCACTTCTTCAAAGACAAGGAAAATATATTACGCCATGTGGGCGGATTTCTGAAACCCAATGGCGCGTTACTGCTCGTCGAATACAATGTGGACTCGGGCAACTTCTGGGTGCCTCATCCGTTATCGTTTGAAACGTATCGCGCCCTCGCGCCACACGCGGGATTCAGCGAGCCGCGCTTACTGGCGAAGATTCCATCACGGTTCTTGAAAGAGTTTTATTCGGCGGTGGCGCATAAGCAGGTCTAAGCAAAATTCGAAGTAATATCTTTATTAACCTTTGGCACTGGTTGAGTCATGGGGTATCATCAAAGGTATTGAAATCCAACGAGGAGGCGCTAGATGAGTGTGGACGATATTATCCCATTCATCTTTCCTCTTTCTTGTAGATCAATACCACCACCCAAAGGAAAATACCGTATGACCTTCCCAAAATCATCAGGCAGTCCTCACCATTTTCTATCTCAACTCGCGGGCGGCTGGACAGGCACATCCAAACTCTGGATCGAACCCGATTCACTGACCGACCAATCGCCTGTTCTGGGAACCATCACATTGGTGCTGGAAGGACGCTTTGCCATCTACCTCTATCAAGGCTCCATTGAAGGCGAACCCCAGCATGGCATGTTCACTTTTGGATACAACACGACGACAGATCAATACGAAGCCAGTTGGGTGGACTCGTTCCACAACAACACTGCAATCATGTTCTGCGTGGGTTCTGCAACAGAGAATGGATTCTCCGTCCTCGGCAGTTATCCTGATCCCACCGGCGGACCAGACTGGGGCTGGCGCACGGAGGTTGAGTTGGTTGAAAGGGATCATCTCACGATCACGGCATACAACATTGATCCTGAAAGCGGTGAAGCCAAAACAACAGAGGCAAAACTCACAAGGATGAAAAAATGAACATCCTCATCATCGGCGGCACACGTTTTCTTGGAAGGCATCTCGTCAACTCAGCCCTTGCGCGCGGACATGCAGTGACTCTTTTCAATCGCGGAAAATCGAACCCCGATCTGTTCCCGCAAGTGGAAACGATCCTCGGCGACCGCGAACACGATCTCGAAAAATTATCAGGCCATACATGGGACGCGGCGATAGATACCTGTGGGTATTTCCCGCGTATCGTCCGCCTCTCAGCTATCAGCTTGCGCGAAGCGGGAAGCCTTGGACGTTATATCTTTATTTCTTCCATTTCAGTTTATGCGAGTTTCAGCAAGATCGGCATTGATGAGTCCGATCTCGTTGGCAAAATCGAAGATGAGACCATCGAAGAGATCACGGGTGAATCGTACGGTCCGCTTAAGGCATTGTGTGAAAAAGTTATTCAAGATACTTATGGTGAGCACGCGTTGGTCATTCGCCCCGGCTTGATCGTGGGACCGCATGATCCAACCGACCGCTTCACCTATTGGCCCGTGCGTGCGACGCGCGGCGGGGATGTACTCGCGCCCGAAAAATCGGATGCGCCTGCGCAGATTATTGATGTGCGCGATTTATCTGATTTCACGATCAGGCTGATCGAAGAAAAAGCATCCGGTATATATAACGCCACCGGACCTGATTATGAACTAACCTTGGGCGCGATGCTCGAAACCTGCAAACAAGTCAGCAACAGTCACGCAAATTTCAAGTGGGCGTCTGTCGAATTCTTGAATCAAAATAACGTCGAGGCATGGAGCGACATGCCCGTCTGGGTTCCCGACACGGAAGAGGAGGCGGGCTTCTCACGCGTGGATATTTCCAAAGCAATCCACGCGGGTCTCAAGTTTCGCCCGTTGAAAGATACCGTGCGCGATACGATTGAATGGGCAAACACGCGTCCCGCAGAACATGAGTGGAAGGCAGGTTTGAAACCAGAGTGCGAGGCGGAATTGTTGAAGTTGTTGAATAACGGAGAATAACATGCAAATCAAGGAACCTCGCCAGCAACTCGACCACATGCTGCGACAAACGCGCATGAACCTGGTCAACTTCAGCCAGATGGCGGACACCAAAGCGCACATCCTGCTCAGTATTTCGTCGGTGTTATTATCGCTTTCCCTCACGCAAGCCCACGATCCGCACTTCATGCTATCCATTGCGGGGCTGGATCTTTTCCTGCTCATCACCATCTTTTACGCGTTGTTGACCGTGATCGGAAAAGTAAAAGTGATCAACCGCAAAAAACATTCCGTGCGCGACGCCGATTACAGCCCGCTCTTCTTCGGGAACTACGGCGATGTTCCCTACGATGACTACGCAACAAACTTTGAAGAGATCATGAATGACCCCGATAAGACGTACGAGATCATGGTAAAGGATATCTATTACGCGGGCAAATATCTCCTGCAAACAAAATACAAATACATCCGCCTTGCCTATCTCTACTTTTTTACAGGCTTGATCATCACGGTTGTAATTTACTTCATCCAAAATGTTCTGTGAGCATGTTCAATAAGATTCTCATCGCCAATCGCGGCGAGATCGCCATCCGCATCATGCGCGCCTGCAGGGAACTCGGTGCCAAAACCGTCGCGGTCTATTCAGACGCGGATAAAAATTCGTTGCACACGCAATTCGCGGATGAAGCGATTCATATCGGCGCGGCTTCGCCAAAAGAATCCTATCTCAATGCGGATGTCTTAATCCGCGCCGCGCTCGACTCAAAGGCGGATGCCATTCATCCGGGCTACGGATTCCTCTCGGAGTCCGCCTCTTTCGCAGGGAAAGTTGATTCCGCTCAATTGACTTTTATCGGCCCCTCAGCCGACTCCATCCGCGCCATGGGCGATAAGGCCGAGTCGAAGATGGCAATGAAGAAAGCGGGCGTGCCAACTATCCCTGGCTTTGAAGGACTTGAATCAGACGATGATTTCAAGAGAGCCGTGCAAGAGATTGGCTACCCTGTGTTGGTCAAAGCCTCAGCAGGCGGAGGCGGCAAAGGGATGCGAGTCGTCAACAGTGAAAGCGAATTGAGCGAATCCATCGAAAGCGCGCGCCGCGAAGCGCTCAACGCGTTTGGTGACGAAAGATTATTGATCGAGAAATATCTTCCCAACGCGCATCACATTGAGTTTCAAGTCTTTGGCGATCAGCATGGACACCTCGTCCATCTCTTTGAACGCGAATGTTCCGTTCAGAGGCGATACCAAAAGATCATCGAAGAGACTCCTTCCCTGTTGCTCACACCAGAGTTGCGGGCACAAATGGGCGAAGCCGCAGTCAGAGCGGCTAAAGCCGTTCACTACACAAACGCAGGGACAGTAGAATTCATCTTTGACTCCGTTCTTTCTTCTTTCTTCTTTCTTGAAATGAATACAAGATTGCAGGTCGAGCACCCCATCACAGAACTCACAACCGGTCTCGATCTCGTCCAATGGCAGATACGCGTCGCGGCGGGTGAACGATTCCCGTATTCGCAGGACCAACTCACCCAACGCGGACACGCCATCGAATGCCGCGTCTACGCCGAAGACCCCGCTAATGGATTTTTACCAAGCACAGGCAGACTCCTGCAATACATCGAACCGCGCGGACCCGGCATCCGCGTCGATTCAGGCTTCCGCGCGGGCGATGAAGTGACGCATTTCTACGATCCCTTACTTGCAAAGTTGATCGTCCATGCAGAGAACCGAGAGAATGCAATTCAACGGATGCAAGCGGCGTTGAAAGAATTTGTCGTGCATGGCGTAGTCACTAATATTGACTTCATGCAGGCAGTTTTAGCGCATGAAGATTTTGCGAATGGCGAAGTGTCCACAAGATGGGTTGAAAAAACTCTGGAGTCGGACAGCTTGCTGTCGGTGTCTCAGGAGCATACCCTAATGGGCACACGAGCTCCTGGGCTCCAGAGTTTGATCGCCGCCGCCCTCGCAGATCTCACAATCGCAAATCGTCAATCGCAAATCGTCAATCGAAACGAGTCTGATCCGTACAGCCCGTGGAAACAGAAAAATGGATTTCGTAACTGATGAAAATAACCTTCGATCACAACTCCCAATCCTTCCCCATTGACCTGACGCCAACGGGCAAATCCTATCGCGCCACAATTGGGGATAAGATTGTTGATGTTGAAGTCATCCGCGCTGAGAACGGACAATTGGAATTGCTCATTAATAACGAACGCGTGATGGCTTACGTCTCATCTGATAATGCAAAGCGCTGGGTGACGGTGAATGGTCGAACTCTCGTGTTGATCAAAGCTTCAAGCGTGAAGAGAAAAAGCGCGGGGCACGATCACGCGTCAGAATTGGCCGCGCCCATGCCAGGTCAGGTAAGAGGCGTAAATGTCCGTGAGGGAGAGTCCGTTACGAAAGGTCAGACTCTTCTCGTGCTTGAGGCGATGAAGATGGAAATCCGAATCCAGGCGCCGTTTGATGGCGTGGTGAAATCGTTGGCAGTGAAGGTTGGTCAAACAGTGGAACGCGAGCAAATATTGGTAAAGCTCGAGATTGGTTAATGGAGGATGGTTGGTCGTAAAATAAACCATTATCCATGATCCATTAACCAACTCAAAGGAGACTCTTATGGCTGAAATCGAATTGCATGACGTGCCGCTCTTTAGCGAAATGGACGCGCAGGAGGTGGCGGGCATCCGCGCCATCATGCAGGAGATGAAATTCAAACCCGCGCAAGTCATCATCCGGGAGGGCGAGTCGGGGGACCTGTTTTACGTGATTACCGAAGGGCACGCGGAAGTCGTCATCCGCGACGCGGACGGGGCGGAGTTGCTGCTGCACGAAGTGGGACCCGGCGATTTCTTCGGCGAACTCTCGATGCTCACGAACGAACCGCGTGCGGCGCGCGTGCGCGCTATGGATCACGTCACCACGCTGGCGTTGGAGCGTGACGACTTCTTTGAATTTCTGCGCGCACACACGCATGCCGCCATTGACGTGCTGGTGGAATTGGGCGGACGCCTGCACGAAAATGACGCCATCCTGCGGCGCATGGTGAGTCGCAACGTCAACGAGATCGCGGAGGAACAGATGACGTTTGGTCAGCGTGTCGCGGACAAGGTGGCGGATACGATTGGCTCATGGCGTTTCATCATCACGCAAAGTATTATCCTTACGTTTTGGATCATTCTCAACGTCACGGCATGGATCAATCATTGGGACCCGTACCCGTTTATTCTGCTCAACCTGATGCTTTCGTTCCAAGCCGCGTACGCGGGACCAGTGATTATGATGAGCCAGAACCGCCAATCATCCAAGGACCGTCTCGCGGCGGAGGTGGATCATCAGGTGAATACGAAGGCAGAGTTGGAGATTGGGCTCTTGATGCGGCGAATTGATGAGTTGGAAAAGAATATCGAAGACAATCAGTCTGAGTTGAAGGGTTTGATTGGTACGAAGCGATAAAGCGGATCATGGAGGATGGAGAGTGGAGAATGATCACGCGACCATTAACCATATTCCATTAACCATTTCCCAAGGAGAACTTATGCCCGGCAAATATTTTGATGAATTGGAAGTTGGGATGAAATTTAAACACGGCGGTCGCACCGTCACAGAGATGGATAATGTATTATTCTCCGCGCTCACGATGAACACCCAACCCTTGCACGTGAACGAAGACTTCGCGTCGAAGACGGAATTCGGTCAGCGATTGGTCAATGGCGTATTTACATTTGGACTTGTGGTTGGTTTGACTGTTTCAGAATTAACCGAAGGCACCATCATCGCCAATCTCGGATATGATAAGGTTATGCATTCCAATCCAGTCTTTCACGGGGATACGATCTACGCCGAAAGTGAGATTATCGAGAAGCGCGAGTCGAAGTCGCGGCCTGACGTTGGCATTGTGCGAATCAAATGCTGGGGCAGGAAACCAGATGGAACAATTGTGGTCGAGTTTGAGAGGACAGCGATGTTCCTTAAGCGTCAAAGGTCGAACGTCTAAAGTTGGCGCGACGTTTGATCTTTGACGAACTGAGGAGAATCATGCATTCCCGACGTGCAATCCATTCCATGCCCGGCGATGACCGGCGCAAGTTTTCGGCAGTTCACGTCGCCTACGAGGAAACAAGCAATCCAATCCCGTTGGAGACTTACTTGCAACACTTGCACCTGCATGCACACCTGCCTTGGTCTCTTCGAGACAGTGCGAGGGAGTGCAGGTGTGACATCCAGCAAAGGAGAAATCAATGAAACATTACAAATACTTGATCATCGGCGGAGGCTTGGCGGGTGACGCCGCAACGCGCGGCATCCGCGAACTGGATACAGAGGGTTCGATTGGCCTGATCAGCATGGAGCCTGACCCACCGTACATGCGTCCGAATCTGACAAAGGGTTTGTGGAAGGGACGACCAGTGGAAAAGATCTGGCGCAAAACAGAGGAACGGGCTGAACTTCATTTGGGTCGCAAGGTAACCGGACTCGACCCAAAGAAAAAATATATCCGCGATGATCAGGGAGATGAATACACTTACGATAAATTGCTGATTGCCACCGGCGGCTCGCCCATCCATTTGCCGTTTGGTGATGGCAATATTATTTATTACCGCAGCTTTCAGCATTATCAACACTTGCGTTCAATGACCGAGCAGGGAGAACGCTTCGTTGTGATCGGCGGCGGGTTTATCGGTTCGGAGATCGCCGCCGCGCTGACAATCGTCGGTAAAAAAGTAACGATGGTCTTCCTTGAAGATGCAATCAGCGGACTCGTCTTCCCCAGCGACCTCGCGCATTACCTGAATGACTTCTATCGTCAAAAAGGTGTGGAAGTGGTGACCAATGATTCAGTTGCCAGCGTTCAAAAAGAAGGGGAGCGCATCACAGTCCGCACCGGAAGCGGGCGCGCCATCGAAGCGGACGGCGTCGTGGCTGGGATTGGAATCCGCCCGAACGTTGACCTGGCGAAAGAGGCGGGGCTGAATATCGAGAATGGCATCCTCGTCAACGAACGATTGGAGAGTTCTGTCGCGGATATTTATGTGGCGGGCGACGCGGCGAATTTCTTCCATTCCGCGCTTGGCAAACGCGTGCGCGTAGAGCATGAAGATAACGCGATCCGAATGGGAAAACTTGCGGGACGCAATATGGCAGGCGCAAGCGAGATTTATGCTCACGTGCCGATGTTCTATTCTGATCTATTTGAACTTGGCTACGAAGCAGTGGGGGAGATGAGCAGTAAATTGGAAACTGTTTCAGACTGGCAGGAGGAGCCTTTCAAGAAAGGCGTGATCTATTATCTCGATGATGGCCGCGTGCGCGGAGTTTTGCTATGGAATGTCTGGAAGCAGGTGGACAACGCACGCGCCTTGATGATGGAGAAAGGCCCATTCAAGGCGAAGGATTTGATGGGCAGGATAAAGGGTGAGTGAATGTAGAACATGATTAAACCAAGAGTCAAAGACTGAGCCACAGATTGCACGGATTGTCACGGATTTTCGAATTAATTGCCCTGAAATGAGAAGCCATAAGCCAACCTTCTGAACCGGGTTGGCTTATTTCGTGTAAATCAGTGAAATCCGTGGCTAAAAGCTGGAAAGAATCATTTTGGGGTGAGTCACGCAATTTCACGCCAGCCGTTGGGGATAACCGACTCCCGTGATCTCATCGTGGAGTCGAACCACATCGGTCACATATCGACTCGCCCCCACCTGCTCGATCAATTTGCAAACACTGAAGTTTCGACTCACACTTTCATATTCTGATACCCACCGCTGAAATTCACCGTCATCCCCTGTGCGTGGATATTTGACTCTATAGCCGCGCACTCTCATACGCGAAGGCTTGGGAGTTAATCGCGCTCGATAACAACCCTGCCTGATACACAACATCGTATATAGCGGATCGCAGTTGAATTCGTCCATCATCTTTTTTGTTTCGCCATCGCGGGGATCAAAGTCTTTGCCCAATACGATCACCCTGGCGCCTTGATAGGTTTCATAGATACGAAAGCCATACTCTTTATATTTTGTCGTCGCCAGATTCCTGACCATCTCAAAGATTTGCTCTTTGGGTGGACGTGCGTCCTTCTTTTTGAATAACCCGCCAAGCCCCCCGCCAGCCGCAGGTTTGGGCTTATCAATATCAAGGATCATCAAGTTTTCAACATTCAAAACTCTTGCACCATAGCGATTGCGCGTGATGACTGAATGATCGTCAATTGTTTGCAGCAACTCCTCACGAATTTCCACTTCATACTCATCGAAGAGATGCTTCTCGCCAGCGATCTTTCGCTGTATCTTTTCAGCCTTCTCTTTTGCCTTTACCCGCGCATCCTCCACTGAAATATTCGACCCGCCATAGCAGGTGACTTCCTGCTGCGCGCCGTCAATGAGGATTTTTTGCTTTTCGATGGTCCAGTATTTGTAGATTTTCATATTGCTTTTTCCTAACTTTTGGCTAAATCATTGTGATAAACGCTTGAATGGTTGGCCATGTTTGAGAGGGTCACAAGTGTGTTAGGAACCCTGCGCTTTTTTCTAGAGTTTTGCTATTATTTATTAAGCTCACCCAATCAATATCATATAAAGCCAGACGCAACCTAATATAAAGCAGATAGCTCATCTGATAAACCGTCAAGATCTGGAAATGCTGTCGATTCATGTATGCCAAGCATATGCAAATCTTTAAGCATTGAAGAAATTGAGTTGGAATCTATAATGAATTTTCGAAGGATAGTTTCAGGTACAAGATTACACAGAGGCTCCTTCTTAGCACCATGAATTGTAAACACACTTCTCTGCGCACTCATACGAGGATGGAGATATGTCGGATGAATAGCTACAGGAAGATCCAATCCGTCATATCGTGTTTCCCATGCACCTTTTATATTTTCTACACCAATATTCTTAACTGGGCCGCGAGGATCAAACCATGTTAATGGATAGACTTTTGTTTGTAATTTTTCATCGCTAACTTTCTCTGTAACTGAAAGTTCATTCAGACGAAATGGATCTAGCATCCAGACAATAGGCTTATCTTGTTTTAGCGCAAAGTACAACCCAACAAGAGCACTCTCAGTCCAATCAAGGAGTCGGGTTGGTAATCTGACATGTTGTGCCAAGAAAAGCCACTGATCAGTATCGCCGCGAGGAGGCATTGATTCTCGTGTAAAGGTTGGGGCTTTCATACGAAACATTTGAAGAAGTTGGTTTTCGCTATGAAAACGCCCGTCTAATGTTTTACGAAATACTTTGGGCAGGAGGGGTGTTTCCACATCTGGTTCTCCCCGAAACCAAGGAACGGCCCCTTCCCCCCACTGGGAAATATGCTCCCTGATGTGAGCAATGTAATTCTCAAGAGAATTGATGACTATAGAAATTACCAATTGATAATCCTTTATCCATGATCAAGCACCTGCATCAGAGGTTAATGAGCAGTGAGACAGCTGCAACTGGAGAGAATCAGTCAGCGATTACTTTGTTAGACCACTCTTCACGAATGCGATGAATCTCCAAAAAAGATGCGTCAGCTAAGAAGTGTTCACATGGTAGCCCAATTGACTTTGGGTTCTCTCCTTTTATCGCGTGCCTAATAGCCTCTTGGTTGGCATCAAGATCGCTACTTTTAACATCATAGCTTGGCCAGCGAAGTTCAACAATTGTTTCCCATATGAGACGATTTCGAAATCTATTTAACCAAACCTGAAAATTAGGGTGCCTCTCACCACGAGACACTTTGTCAAGAAGAACTTGACTGTTCGCTTGGAATCTACTTTTCCATTTTAGGTCAAACAACAAACAAAATCTTTCAAGCTTCCTTGGGTTATAGTTCATGAATTTCGAGATGATATCAATTTGATCAGGGTGAATCTCAAATTCAAGAGGCGTAGGTGGTTTAGTTTCAAATTTGATCGTACTCTTCCTTCGGTGGCCACTGGACGTTATTGCTGCAACAATATTACTCATAGCAATTGCTTGATCGCCACGGCCTATTTGCAGAATTGGCAAAGTGACGTGAACGTGGATTAGTTTTTCCAGAAGATTTTCGGCTTGAGCTAGACTCAATCCTTGGCCTGTTACTAATGAATCTCGTGTAGCATTTCGATCAAGGCACAAAAGTATGGCAATACTCGGGCCATCCTTTTCCTGCGCAAACAAAGTTGGAATACACCTCAGGATGTTACAAACAGCAATGGGAGAACAGCGATCTAAATCATCAATGACAAGAAGCACTCGTTTTTGCTTTAACAATTGATGTATCTTTTTTCTAATTCTTTCAAAAATCATGTACCTTGGACCAAGTGTCAATGAATCTTTGAAAAATTCTTCAATTCCTTTACTCATATGTTCAAGAGCATCACCACCAGGCACAAACTTACCAATAGAAACACCGACTTTCCCTACCAGTCTTGTCCATCGATTGTGAATCAGCAATTCCAGTAATTCCTCAGCACCCTTACCCCAAGCCCTGGAGCCACTTAAATCAGCATGTAAGATCTCCACTAAAGATTCCCACGCGTCATCAAACTCCTGAATATCATATCTCCATGGGTGGTAATGAACAATCTCCCATCTTCGAGCAGAGGGATGCTTGCGAGTAGATATTCGCTCAAGGATCATATTAACCAATGTAGACTTACCACGTCCCCACTCTCCCTCTACTGAAAACACAAACGGCAAATTACAATCTTCAAGAAGGTCTACAATACCATCAACACGATGCTCATAATCGTATAGATCATTATTTATCGAAGCGGGACGGCCAACAAGTCGGAAATCAATACCATTCATCGATTCACCTCAATTCTCGGTACTGGCTAAATACCACCCATATAGCATTTATATAAGAAGTAGCCATGAAAGATGTCGAATACTGAGAAGCCAAATCGATATGAAATGTAAATTTACTTCTCATCCCCTAGTGACGCGATCGCGCGCAACAAACCAAACACGAGCACGCCGAGTTTCATCCCTTCGCCAGCGGTGAGGGCGGTTCCTTTTTCATCCTTTTCCGCGCGGCGGTTGAGCAGCATTGCCGCGATCAGTCCAGTGAATGCGCCGACGAGCGCGCCGAATACCAGTGTTCTGCTTTTGTTCATGGTTTATTTCCTTTGCGTATGAGGGTGCGTCGCACTCACAAGTTTAGATTCGTCTTGTAAAGAGGACAAATCTCATGGTCTGGATTCGTCTCACACATTAAGGTGCGACGCACTCGCGTGTCATTTCCTTCCAAAGAATGCATTGATGCTTGCCACAATTCCTTCAAGTTGAATTACAGGCTTCACGATCGCGTCCGCGCCGCGTTTGATGTAGCCTGCAATTTTATAAACAAAATCCTGCGCCATGCCGGTATACGCCGGTGTGATGTTGAGTAATTTTGCCAGCAAATAAATAATGCCACCGAGCAAGGTGAGAAAGATCAACATCACGAGCATGATGGGAACGACGATCCATATCGTAGTGATCGCCGCCCAGCGGCCAACGTCTCCCGCGTCGCGGAAGGTCGCAATGTTGACAAGTACGATCATCCCGATGAACAGAAGCGAGGTCAACACCATGGGCAGAATGATTCGCCAGGCGCGTTCCTTGCGATGTCGCTTATATGATTCGTGAACGGGCTGAGGGATGATGGCTTTCATGAGTTTTATTTTAGCATAAGACCCCCACCCAGCCTCCTTTCAGGGGTAGGTATTTCAAGTAGGCCAGGGTTCAGGGATAAATCTGCC
>CAZIYY010000124.1:0-15630 GCA_964543585.1 uncultured Anaerolinea sp.
GGTGTGCCCCATTTCTCGTTCGCGAATTCCTTCATCGAGACGAAGTACACTTCCGCGGGGAAAGGCGTGCGCTCGTTAAAAGCTTTGCCAATCCAATCAATGATCTTCGGGATGTTCGCAGTCGCGATGGTGTGGCGTCCGCCTCTGAACACGTCCAGCGCGTTGCCGTCGCGGAAGAACACCGCCGCCTGCGCCTCACGCACGATCACCTGCGAGCCGATGCGATAATCGCCGACCCCTGATTCAGGAAACCGATGGACGATCTCATCCTTCATCTCGCTCGGGTGTTCGATCACGTCAAAAATTCTAGCCATGCTATTCTCCTTTTGAAGACCTGGTTCATTATAGTCCATGCGCAGTTACGATACAAGAACCGTTTTCCCACTCGCGCAGAGCGGAGTGAGACCGAAGGTCGAACGAAGTCGAAGCGCCTGTGCCGAGTTTATCAAGACGCTATTATTTATACGGATTTCCACCCCGATCGTTTCACGCTTCGACCAGCCTCTTCCCTCAATCTCCAATCTCTAATTCTCCAGTCTCTGATTCTCCAATTACTCCTCACCCCTCATCATCTTCCCCGTCCCCTTATCGCGCAGCATCAGAATCTCCGCCATAATACTCACCGCGATTTCTTCAGGTGTTTCCGCGTTCAACTCGATTCCCATCGGAGAATGTACGCGCGCGATTTTATCCTCCGCCACGCCTTGTTCCTTCAACGCTTTGACTGTCGTCAGCCACCTTCGCTTAGACCCGATGACGCCGATATACGCCGCGTCCGACTCAAGCAGACTCGGAAGACCCTGCGCGTCAATCGCGGACCCGCGGCTTGTTACTACAAAATAAGTCTGGCGCGTCACCTTGAGTTGATTCGCCAATTCCGCCATCGAGACTGGATAATACGCATCCGCCCCTGGCACGGACTCAGGATTACAAAACTCCGCGCGGTCATCGCTGACAGCGACTCTGAATCCCAGCCACTTCGCCAAATGGACAACTCCCCTGCCCACATGTCCGCCGCCGATGATGACGATCATAGCCGAAGGAAGGATCGGTTCCACAAACACCTCCACAGTTCCGCCGCAGACGCCCGGGTCGCCGCGCGCGGGGTCAGCCATTGTGTACGATAAATTTTGCGCTTCGCCATTGCTGATCGATTCCATTGCGGCTTTGATCACGCGACTCTCCAATTCCCCGCCACCGACCGTGCCGATGAATTTCCCATCGGGATAGACTAGCATCTTACTGCCCACATGCCGCGGCGTCGAGCCTTCGCTTTTCACCACCGTGCATAAAGCGGCGGATTCGTTATTCTTTTCAATCGCAGCAAGGGATTGATAAATTACATTCATTTGCTCTAAGAAATGATTTACCCGATTTCTCTTGCAAGCACGCGCACGCGGATCGCATCCATCAGCGCATGGATATAAAGCATTCCTTTCCTGCTCGGATCCTTGCCGAAATGTTTCCAGCGGCGGGCTTCGAAGAAAAGGCATGTGCGCAGGTCGGTGAGTGACTGTGCCAGGGGTTCCTCTTTTCGATGGAGATTAACGCCATGCTCAGCCACCTCGCGGCATTTTTTGAATGAACCCCAGTGCTTGTACCCATCGAAGGTCAGCGCAAAAGGCCGGATGTTCTCCCAGCTTGCACGTCGGGAGGGGATGTCGTTTTCGATCAATTGGGAGTTTTGTATCAAATTCATGCTTGCAAGAACTTTCTAATTGTGTGTTTGAGAAGAGGTAAATCGTCCTGGATGGTGTCCCAGACGATGGCAATGTTCAGTTTGAAATCTTCCCCGACGATCTCCTTGTGGATATCGATTGTCTTCAACCATGGCAGTTTCGGATGCAGACCCTGAAATTCAGTCGAAACGTTCTTCGCCGCTTCACCCACAATTTCGATCTGGCGCACAACGGCATCCTGCACCATGGGACGGGAAGTAAACTCACTTTCGGACATTCCGCGCGTATACCGCTCAAGCTGTTCGATGGCATCCAGCATATACCGCAAATGGACGGCATCATCACTATTCACGGCTGCCCATCTTTTCTGCCTCAGTATTTTGGTGAATTCGGGAAATGAAGTCGAAATTGTACAATCGTAAGGCTCTTTTTCAGATATTTGCGAACTGATTCATATCTACATTGTACCTTACAAGCAGGCTGCGCTATGGGTCGGTTATGCCAAGGATATGTTTGGTGTGGGGGGAAATAGTGAATTCAAATCATTCCTGAGTTTCCAGTAGATGGTTCTCAAGTCTGTCCATCGTCTCTATGAACGACTGTTCCAGGTCAATATTGTGCATCTTGGCTAGGACAACGACTGACCACAGACAGTGTGCCAATTGAGCCTCAAGTTTCTCTTTGCTGTTAGGGATGGAGCGCTTGCCGTGTTCCGCCGTGACAAGTTTTACCAAATTGTTGACATCTCCTGCGAATCCCTGGGCGATGTCTTCACTGGTATATGGCGAGCCATAAAGTTGTTTCTCTTTTACTTCATACTGCTTGCGAAGGTCCATTGCCCTGTTGACTAATTTTTGAAATTCCATTATCTCTCCAACAATCCTAGCACAACGGGCAATAACTGCTTCTTCCTGGATACCACACCGGGCGCGTCGCGCGTGCCATCAGGGAGTGGGGGATAGGGCAGGTCATCGAGAACGGGCGGGGATTTGGATGTGAGGATGAGTCGGCTGGAGCCGCGCACAACGTCGGTGATGAGCAACATGGCAAAGTCAAGCCCGCGTTTGTCTTTTAGTTCATCGAGCGCTTTGGTGAGAGGTTCAAGATGTTCGGTGAGTTGCAATGGATCCGTGACCTCGGCTTGAGCGATGGCGAGTTTGAATCCGCCTGCTTCGTAAGCCTTGATGTCATTGCTTACCACTTCCTCGGGTTTGCGATTGGATAAACCTGCGCCCGCAGAGAGGATGGCTTTGCCATATGAAGTAATCGTCTCGCCGGCGAGGGGACTTCCGCCCACGAATGTCCAGCGCGCGAGTCTCTTGGCTGCTTCCTTGTCGCGCGGCGTGGTGGTGGGAGAGGTCAAAATAAGGGTATCGGATAGAAGTCCCGCGAGCAGCGCGCCGGCCAGCGCGGGCGGCGCGGAGAGGCCCGCCTCCGCAGTCATCTCACAGACGAGAGTCGAAGTTGATCCCACAATATCCACCTTGAATCGAATCGGCGTGTGCGTGTGCGGATTGCCGAGCCGATGATGATCCAATATCTCAAGCAGTTCCGCTTCTTCGAGCGCGGCGATTGCCTGGCGCGGTTCGTTGTGATCCACGAGGATGATCTTGAGGCGCGGCGGATTCAGGATATCGCGCTGGCGCGCAATTCCCAAATACAATCCCTTTTCGTCAACGACCCAGTAATCATCATCTTCATCGCGCAGGATGCGATTGAGAAAATCGCGGATGTGTCCGTTTGCAGGATATTTCGGAACCTCGGTATCCACCGCGTCTTTGCACGGCGCAGACATCATTTCCCGCACGGTGGTATCGCCGGGACGCGGACCGAGCGTCTCCGTAAAATATCTGAAGAGACTGAACCCGTTAATGAGACCGTATGGTTTGCCATCTTCATCCACAACGGGCGCAATCCCGCCAGTGCGGCTGGCGAGAGTCCATGCCGTGCCAAGTTGCGAATTGGGATGGAGGCTATCGAGTCTTTGCATCACGGATTCAAAACGCGGCGACGCGTCGGTGAGCAAAACTGGCGCGTCAAGTTGGAGTTGCTTCAGCACCCACGCTGATTGCGGGTTGAGAGGGCCGGCGCGTGCCGCCAGGGTTTCTTCCCCGTCTCGTTCGCGCAGAAGCCAGGCATATCCCATTGCTGCAGCTATGGAATCTGTGTCGGGGTTTACATGTCCGATAACGTAGGTTTTGTTTGGCATGGATTAATTATATCTCGCCTTTTTCAGCCAAACCCAAAAATACCTCCACGACGCGCGGGTCGAAATGTTTGCCCGATTCATCAAGCAGATATTGAACAACTTTTTCTTTGGGCCAGGCATTTCGATACGGACGGTCGGAAGATAAAGCGTCCCATACATCCACAACTGCGAAGATGCGTGCCGTGAGTGGGATCTCCTCGCCTTTCAAGCCGCGCGGATAACCTGTGCCATCCCATTTTTCGTGATGGCAGAATGGGATTTCGAGGGCTTTCTCCAAATAGGTGATTGGCTTGAGCAGGTTATATGCGGTTATCGGGTGCTGATATACGATTGCCTTCTCTTCTTCTGTGAGAGGTCCATTTTTTCGCAGAATGTCGTCTGGGATTCCCATCTTGCCAATGTCGTGCAGGATGGAGCCGCGTCGAACGTGCACCAATTCCTCTTCATTGAATCCCATCGCCCGCGCGACAATCAAAGTTGTTTCCGTTACACGGCGTGAGTGGCCCTCCGTTTCCTTATCTCTTAACTCAAGCGCCCTTGCCCAGCCTTCGAGAGTTGTGTCGTAAGCTTCAGCCAGGTTTTCTTCGGCGCGTTTGCGTTCGGTCTCAGCATTAATGGAATCAAGCGCGAAAGAAACATCCAGCCCGATTTGCTCGAGCAATTCCTCATCCTCTGAATCGAATCCCTGCGGCTCACTTGCATAGACGGTCAACACGCCAACGACACGTCCATGCTCGCGAAATGGAACCGCGGCTAGCGAGCGATAGCCGCGCTCCAGCGCCTGTTCCCGCCATGGGATCATGCGTGGATCGCTTGCAATATCCTGACAGATAATACAGCGTCCATCGCGAATTACAATACCTGTTGGTCCATTGCCCAGAATCTCATCATGTAATTTGATATTTGGATTTGCCAGATATCCCAATTCTTCACCCGCGAAGACGACTGGTTTAACTTGTTCCCCGGTTTCATCGAGCAAGCCGATCCATGCCATGCGAAATTGACCATGGTCAGTTGCAACATGGCAGATCTCACTAAATAAACTATCTGTGTCACGCGCATGAACGATCGTCTGGTTGATCTGACTGATGGTGGCATAGAGTCTGTTGAGCCGTAGGATGCGCGCTTCCGCCTTTTTCCTCTCGGTAATATCCTCGACGACTGCGAGTGCACATTCTTCACTGCCAAGTTCTATGAGTTCTGATGATACAAGACAGGTAATGATCTTACCGCTTTTGATTCGAAATTGAATTTCATCGTTTCTTATTTTTCCATTTGCGCGCAAAGTCCGCAAGTAGCGGTCGCGATCAGCCAGATTTACCCAGATGCCTAAATCTATGGTCGTTCTTTCAAGTACTTCTTCGCGGGTATATCCTGTGATCTTTTCAAAAGCATCGTTTACTTCCAGTAGTTTACCGTCATTGACTTGCGAGATGGTGATGATGATGGGACTTTCTTGGAATGCTTTCGAGAAGCGCTCCTCCGATTTCCGCAGGGCATCCTCGGCTAGTTTGCGTTCTGTAATATCTCGTCCCACAGATTGAAATTCAACGAGTTGTCCGTCTTCATCCCGAATCGCCTGATCGGTCCATTCCTGCCAGCCGATACTGCCATCGGGTTTGATGATTCGATGAATCTCCGTTTCGGCATTTATAGCGCCTGATTTCAGGCGGGAAATTTTCTTTTCGATGGCAGGGCGATCCTCTTCAGCAATGTGTGACATAAAATTGATGGAGAGAGCATGCTCATACGAAATGCCCCAATAACGGCAATAGGCTTCATTGACAAATGTGCGCGTCCCGTCAGGTTTCCAGCGCACGATGAATTCGGTCTGATTTTCAACGACTGCGCGATAACGCTCCACGCTCTTGCGTAATTCTTCGGTTCGCTCCTGCACACGTTTTTCCAGTTCCTCGGACAACTTGCGATAGCCGTCTTCTAGGGTTTTCCGTTTGGTGATATCGTGCGCAACGACAACCCGTCCCACTAATTGCTTTCTTTGATCATAGATTGGGGAAATTTTTAGATCGTAATATACTGGCTGCCCACTCACGACGGTTTTTACTTCCGTTCGTATATCATTGATGTCTCTAAATTGTTCAACCAGGTCAGACCATTGCGAAAATACCATACTGCTGGGTTTTCCGATAACCTCGGAACTCTTTTTGACCAGGACTCCCAAAGCGGCCGGATTGATATCGATGACACGATCCGACACATCCAGCACGATGATCTGGTCAGCCATGTTTTCCAATACTCGCTCGCGGGCAATTGGGACAAGATCGAACAAACCGTAACGGAACAATCCCCAGGCAATGATCAAATTGCCCACTGCGGCAGTGAAGGGCGTCGCGTCACGCTGAGGCGCGATGGGGATTTCGAGTAAAGAGAATATTGTCCCGACCAGAGGGATGAGAAAACCAACGATGACGATCGCCGTCTGGGCGCGATATAGGTCATGCAGGCGAAAGAGGCGGCGCGCCAAAATCCCTGTTCCCCAAAATAAAATTACGTAACCGTATAGCGCAAATCCATAGACAACCCAGGTGAAATCGTAAGTCAGTTCGGGGAATGGAAAATCTGTGTTGAGTTGTGGGTTGGGGTAGATCAAGTGATGGAGCCTGTCTGTCATCACCGCAAATGCGAACAACACGGGGACAACCAGGGATAGCGCGAACAGCCTTCGTGGGTTTTTGAGTTTGTATTCGGCGTATTGCACGGCAAAGACCGGAAATGCAACCAAACCAATCAACTCTACCAGCCATTGAAACCCGTCCCAGAAGATTTTACTGGAAATGTCCGGGCTGATCAGTTCAAGGATAAAACTGAGGATCAATATTGTCCGCCCCGTCACATACCATGTGAATGCGATCCCGCCTTTTACATCACTGCGTTGCCATACGTAAACCAGAACCCCCAAGCATAAGGCAAGGGATGCCAAATATGGAACGAGATATAGAATCTCAGCGCGAGTCATTCAATGCACCAAGCCTGCGAAGTCTATCATACTTCGGATGCCTATATACGCTTCTTTGAATGAAACCTATTTATTTCTCAAAACTTTCCAAACCTTCTCCGGTGTGACAGGAATTTCATCCACGTTCACGCTGACCGCGTCAAGGATGGCATTTCCAACTGCAGGCGCGACCCCATCCATTGGAATCTCCGCCACGGCTTTGACTCCGAATGGATGACTCGGCTCAAAAGTCTCAACGAAGATTGTTTCAAGTTCGGGCATCTCATCTGCACGGAAGATGTGATAGCGATCCAAATCGCGCTCGATGGCGTTGCCTTTTTCGTCGTAGCGCATCTCTTCGCAGACCGCGTAGCCCAAGGCTTGAGTCATACCGCCTTCGATCTGACCGGATGCTGTTAATGGATTCACGATCACGCCCGAATCAACTGCCATCACCAGCCTGTCCACTGTGACCGCGCCTGTTTCTACATCCACGGTGACTTCCGCGAACTGCGCGGCGAACGGAGGCGGCGACACAGGCGATACATACGATGCGACTCCCATGATCTGTTCCTGATTGTTCTTGTGAAGTGAATCCAAAGCGATTTCAGTAAACGGAACACTGCGTCCGTCTGGTGCGATGGCTTGTCGATTTACCAACTTGATGTCGTCGTGTTTATCTAATTTCAGAATCATCGCCGCGCGGATTTTGATTCTCTCGGCGCATATCTTCGCCGCGTTGACTGCCGCCGTGCCAGAGATATACGTTGTAGATGATGCATACGCGCCTTTATCAAACGGTGTGAAATCTGTATCCGATGAATATGTGATCATATCTTCAAGCGGGACACCCAGCACTTCCGCTGCCATCTGCGCGAGGACGGTATCAGAGCCTGTGCCCAGATCCGTCGCACCAACTAAAAGATTAAATGAACCATCATCATTCATCTTAATCGACGCGCCGCCCATGTCGAGATAGGGGATTGCAGTGCCTTGCATGACCATCGCGACGCCGATGCCTTTACGTTTGTGTGGGGCGTAGGGGCGGGGTGACCCCGCCCCTACATGCCAGGATTCATTTCCGTATTTATCATCCCACCCCATCGCGGCTCGTCCTTGAGCGACACATTGTTCCAACCCGACTGTGTGAACGATCTCAGGTCGCGGTTCGCGCCCTTCGTTCCACGCGGTGGAGAAGGGATGATACTCGCCGGGTCGAATCGCGTTCTTCAAACGAAAATCAATCGGGTCGAGATTCAAGGCGCGTGCGATCTTTTCCATGTGACGGTCGAGGGGCCAGTAGCCTTGTGGGACTCCATATCCACGGAACGCGCCGGATGGGGGCGTGTTGGTATACACCACGTCCGCATAAAAGCGGATGTTGGGACTCTTGCGATATTCACCGTCGCCGACATATAACGCCATTGCCTTGTGACCTGTATTCCCAGTGACCGTCAACGCGTGACAGCCATACGCGCCAGTATCTGATAATGCGTACATTGAATTGGCGGTGATCGTGCCATCGCGCTTTACGCCGGTTTTCATTTTGATCTTCATTGGGTGACGTGAGCGCGCGCCTGTGAATTCTTCTTCGCGGGTGTATTCGTAAATCACAGGTCGTTTGGTGGCAATCGTCAAATGCGCGGGGACGTCTTCCATCAACACTTCCTGCTTGCCGCCGAATCCGCCGCCGATGCGCGGCTTGATCACGCGGATTCTTTTCACTGGCAAATTCAATACAGGTGCGAGCATTCTTCTTACATGGAAAGGCACTTGCGTGGAGGTGCGAATCACCAAACGGTCGTCCTCATCCCAATAGGTCACACAGACGTGTGGCTCGATATGCGCCTGCTGAACTTTCGGAACTTCGTATTCGGCTTCGAAAATTTCATCAGCCTCTTTGAAGCCTTTTTCCACATCACCGATGTCAATCCGGATTTCTGCGGCGAGATTGCGCGCGGGGTCCGAGTCCGCGAAATTGACAAACTCAGGCTCATCGTGAATCCGGGGCGCATCTGGATTCATCGCTGCGCGTGAATCAAGGATTGCATCCAGGATTTCATATTCAACATCAATCAGTGTCAGTGCTTTTTCGGCGATCTCTGGAGTCTCCGCCGCGACCATCGCCACGCGGTCACCAACAAATCGCACTTTGTTATCCAGCGAGAACGCATCGAGCGGACCCGGTATCGGATCGGACTGCCCAGCCGTTGAATAAACGACGCGCGGAATATCGTGCCAGGTGAGCACAGCTGCGACGCCTTTCAAGTCCCTGGCTTTGCTCACGTCAATTTTTTTGATGCGGGCATGCGCATGAGGACTCCGCAACACGCGCGCGTACAACATGCCGCGCATGTCAATATCCGCAGTGAAGGCGGGCTTGCCCTGCACGAGTTTGATGGCGTCCACTTTCTTTTCGGGCTTGCCAACGGTTTGATAGGTTTGAGTTTGCGGCGTGACGACAACTTTGGGTCGCGTCAGTAACTTCGCAAATTGATCACTCGGTGAAGTTGAGGGCTGATCACCAGATGGTTGATCGCTCCAGCTTCCCAAATCCCAGTTGACCGAATCCCAATTGACGGGCTCATCCCCGCGCAGAACTGCCGCGGCTTTCAACACGGCTTGCACTGGCTTGAGATAACCCGTGCAACGACACAACACCCCTGCAATCGCATCGCGCACTTGCTCTTCGCTTGGATTTGGATTCTTATCCAATAAAGATTTTGCCGCGAGGATTTGCGCAGGTGTGCAATATCCGCATTGGATCGCGCCCGACTCAACGAATGCCTGTTGCAGCGGATGCAAACCATCCGTCTTTCGCCAGCCTTGATCGGGATGCTCGCCGAGTCCTTCAATCGTGACGATGTTGTGCCCCTCGGCTTGCGCGGCGAGCATCGAACCAGCATTGACAGGCTTACCATCGAGCAAGACCGTATCTGAGCCAGAGAGTCCCTGCTCGTCGCCGAATTTGACTCCGTAGAATCCAAGCCTGCGGACGGCGGATAATAGAGTTTCAGATGGAGCGCAGTCAATATTGTGGCTGTTCGAGTTTATGGTGAGGGTAATGTTCATGGCTACTCCTTGACAATTACTGCTTCTCTTCTGCAGGGATTTTTGATTGAATAAACTCAACTATTTTCTCGATTTTGGCCTTGTTGTTTCTGTTGATGTAAGCCCACCAAGCAACGCTACCGTTTACATCATAAAGTCCAATTACTTCCCTCTTTATGAAACTTAATAACCAGGAAACAATAGCCAATGCGAAAAAAATACGGAATAACAGTGATAAATTTATGCCAATGTTTACTTTAAAGGCGTAACTAAATCCTATAGTAATTAGGCCAAGAAATACGGCCACGGCAAGATACGAAAACCAGTCCTTGTTGCCCGCTTTTCCGCGATAAATTTTCCTGCTTAAGCCTGAGTACATGACGACATACGCACTCTCTTCAAATATACCATCTTGAAGGCCTACAATTTTGTCTTCATAATATTTATCAGTAGTCTTCTTTAATTTTGCAATATCGTATTCGGCGTGTTCAAAAGCAGGCTTTTCGTCTGGAAAAGGATTGGCGGTCGTGACTTCTTGTATATTATTTGCTTTATTTTTCACCATTTCTAGTACCTGCGGGATTAGGGCGCGATTTTTCCGAGTTTGTTTTATGTAGGCGAGGTAATTATTCTTTTTATCAATAATGTTAATTCGCCGGTTTTTTATGAAGCTTATGGCGAAAAGAAATATTCCCGATGAATACAAAATCTGTTCGATCCATAAAAAAATGGGGTTTGGGTAGATATAAATGCGAAATATCATAAGAGTAAATGATGTAAAAAGGAGCAGGGTATAGCTAAAATTCCTTTGATAGTCATCCGTATGAAGTGTGTCTGATATTTCGCCAACATCCTTGTATTCAAATTCGTACTCGTGTTCAAGCATTAGAGATTTTATTTTGACAACGGCTTTATCTTCGTAAAAATCTTGCGTAATACGCATAAAGTTTTGAAAGGGATAAAACGATGTGATTTTTATCATGGCTTCTCCTTTGAATGTCGAAGGTCAAAAGTCAAATGTCATTTGTCTAAAGTTGGACTTTCGACGTTAGACCTTTGACCTTTCTACAACACTTTCACAACCTTCAACCCAACATTTGCAGACTCAATTGCGCTTTGTGAGCCAAGCACTGCAACAGCTTGCGATCCCGCAACTTTTTCGAGCGCGTCACCGAAGGCGATGAAATCCTCGCCGTTGGTGGAGAGAACTTCGTCGCGCGTCTTTTGGAGCATCTCATCCGTTTTGCCTGTCAGATGGCGCATCATGGATGTGTAGCCCTTTGCATCCGGCAGTTGGTGCGCGTCCAGATCACCAATGGCGGCGATGATGGCTTTGCTTAATTCACTTTCAGTCAAGTGTGATGCATCGAGTCCTTTCAAGTAGCCAGCCGCCCTGTCATAATTTTCAAGTGTCGCGGCAAGGTTTGGGTCGCGATATGAAAGATATGTGAATATACCGGAATCATAATCGAACACAGCGAAGCCGCCGTAGGCTCCGCCTTGCACGCGGATCTTTTCCCAAAGATATGTCTTGCGAAGATAACCAACGACAACCCTGGATGAACCGTCATATTGATATCCAAGTCGATACAGGTCGGCGCCTTTGGCAACATAGTTGACCTGCGCGGGAATGGTCAAGCCCTCTTTTTCTGGAGCAGGCTGAACGTTGAACGACGCGATCTTTACCTCACTCGACTGCAATGCAGATAGGAACGAATCCAGTTGCGGTTTGAACGTCTCCCAGTTCGCGGCGTCAACCGTTACGTTGCAAAGCAAGGCGTTGCGATTGATCATGGCGACGCGCATCGCTTCCAACTGCTTGAGCACCGAAGACCATTTTTTGTTGATCGTTGTTTCGAGTTCGCGCAATGCAAAGAGATGTCCGATCCCACTGGTTTGATCTTCCACCCAGCCCGTTTCGCCAAACTGCGCGCGCACGCGCTGGTTGACGAATATATGTCCCCTCGGCACGAGCATGGATTCCAAACCAGCTTTTTCCTCCAATACGATTTGCTTGAGTCGTTCGCGGTTGTCGAATTTTGCGGTGAGCAGGATTTCCTTTAGGATGCTCAATAAATCCTTGACTTGGCTGGATGTGGCTTTGCCGCGCAGGAAGAGTTTGACCACGCTCTCCTTCGACCCTCGGACTGCCGCGGCTTCCAGTGCGCTTCTGATTCCGCCCGTGCTTTTGCCGATGCGCTGTGAAAGTTTGACGTAGTCTTCGGTCTCGGTTCCCATTTCGAGCAGGGCACGCGCAAAGATGTTCGCAAGCGGCAGGAGTTCCTGGGGCAGGGCATGCAGGTCGAAGCCCAGATCAAAATACAAAATCCCGTTCGTGAAGAGATCGTGATACAGAACCTTTGTATCCTGGATGTTCAGGACCTCAATGGGAATGGTCTTGTTCTGCTTTTCAAGATCAGTGAGTTGGAGAAAAGGCAGGGATTCGAGCGCTTCCGTTGAATCGGGAGTCTCCTGCCTGAGTTTGAGTTTCTTTGTATGCTCCACTAATTCTGCAATTTGACTTTCACTGAGCGACTCGCGGATGGAGGCTAACCGGGTTTTCTCCTCCTTATCGAAACGGCGACCCAGTTCAGGGTCCGGTTTGAGGCGCAGAGTCGTTCGGTGGACATTATCCAGCAAATGAGTCCGGATCAATTTCTCGAAGTAGCGTGAGTCGAAAGAGAGTCTGGCTTTGATCTCATTGAGCGGCGCTTCAAAGGCGAAAAGCTTGAAGGGGTCTTCGTCATAAAGCCAGGTGGTCAGCGCGCGCAACATAATGGAGAGACCGCGCGGAAATGCGCCGGTGTTGTTCTCGCGCAAATTGAATTCGATGGTGTTCATGGACGCGGCAACCATATCGGGGTCAATGCCATCGCGCCATAATTGCTCAAGCGTATCGAGGATCAACTTTTCGATTTTCTTTGCATGGCGGGCGCGTGTGCCTTTGAGTCCGGTTGAAAAAATAAGGTGGCGCAAATTCGTTTCCAATCCCAAGCCAGCCAGGTCCTCACCGAGTCCCGAATCAAGCAAAGCCTTCTTGAGTGGGGAGGCGGGTGTGCCGATCAGGATGTGACCAAGAATGCGGAGACTGAAACTCAACACCGCATCGGATGTATCCGGCAATTTCCAGTTGACCGTGAGATAATGCTTCTTCTCATTATCCTGATCGTTGCCGGCATCGTAAACTGCCGCCACTTTTTTAGCGCGCTTGAACGGCTTTGCGAGCGGCACGATGGATTTCACTTTCTTCCGCTTGTATGGCTTGAGATAACCTTCCATCAACTTGAGACGTTTTTCTGGATCGTCATCGCCGTAAAAGAAAATGAACGAGTTGGATGGGTGATAATATGTTTCCCAAAAGTTTTTGAAGTTTTCATACGTGAGATCGGGAATGTGCCGCGGGTCGCCGCCTGAATCAACGCCATAGACATGCTTTGGGAAAAGTGATTCGATGATGCGCGTTTCAAGAACACCGTCCGGGGAAGAGTACGCGCCCTTCATTTCATTGAAGACCACGCCTTTATAAACCAAGGGATCGTTCGCGTCGTTGATCTCGTAATGCCAGCCCTCCTGCATCAGCGTTTGTTCACTGATGAGCGGATGCAAAACGGCGTCCATATACACGTCAATCAAGTTATAGAAATCCTGCGTGTTCTGGCTCGCCACGGGATAGCAAGTCTTATCGGGATATGTGAACGCGTTGACGAATGTCGCCAGCGAACCCTTGAGCAATTCCACAAACGGCTCCTTGACGGGATATTTCTGCGAGCCATTCAAAACGCTATGCTCAAGGATGTGCGCCACACCGGTTGAATCCCTGGGTGTGGTTTTAAAATTGATGCTGAAGACTTTGTTCTCATCGTCGTTGATCACCGAAAGTAAGCGCGCTCCGGTACGTTTATGGATATATAGTTTTGCTAACGAATTCAATTCAGGAATGTTTTGTTCCTTGATCAGTATGAACGATTTTGACATGGCTTCTCCTTTGAATGTTGAACGTCAAAGGTCATACGTGAACTAAAGTTGGACTTTCGATATTAGACCTTTGACTGCCTGATTTTTTCTCTCAATTCATCAATCACGATCCTCTTCCCACTTTCATCATCATAAAACCACATATCCCAGCCGTTGGCAGGCGCGCCGTGCATCAAGGACTTTGCGACTCCATGAATTGACCCCGTGACATCGCCGCATTTGATATGTCCATTGGATAGGATTTTTGCCCTTGTACCGTTCTTTGCGAAATAAAGAATTTGCCCTGGATTGAGTAACCCGTTCTCGATCAGCGCGCCAAACGGGACCCGCGCCTGCTTCCGTTTTTCGACGTTGATCGCCACCTCATCCGCCCGTTCCAGCGCGTCGATTCGTTTCTGCGCGACCTTGATATATTTCTTGTCGCGCTCGATGCCAATCCAGTTGCGACCAAGTTTCTTCGCCACCGCGCCGGTTGTGCCGCTTCCAAAAAACGGATCAAGCACGACATCACCGACATTCGACGATGCCATGATGATTCGATACAACAACGCCTCGGGCTTCTGTGTGGAGTGTGCCTTCGTCCCGTTGGATTTGATGCGCTGTTTGCCATTTGCGATTGGCAGGTTCCAATCGGAGCGCATTTGCAGATCGTCGTTCAATTTCTTCATGGATTGGTGGTTGAACGTGTACTTCGTGCCTTTCTTCTTCTGCGCCCAGATCATCGTTTCGTGCGCGTTGGTGAATCTCACGCCGCGAAAATTCGGCATGGGATTATTTTTGATCCACACCACATCATTCAGGAACCAGAACCCCAAATCCTGCATGATCGCGCCGATGCGATAAATATTGTGATACGAACCGATGACCCAGATCGTGCCCGTCTCTTTCAGCACGCGTTGACTTGCGGATAGCCACTTAGATGTGAACGCGTCATAGTCTTTGAAATTCTCAAACTGATCCCAGCCATCGTTGACTGCGTCCACCTTTGTCATATTGGGACGATACAAGTCATTCCGCAATTGCAGATTGTATGGGGGATCGGCAAATATCAAATCCACCGAGTTCTCAGGAAGAGAGTTGAGAATCTCGATGCAATCGCCGAGGAGGATTTGGTTCAGAGGCAGAGGGGTCACGGAGGAAATTATACTCTTGTCAGAATCGAGTTGCTATGCTGTTGCGCTTTGTTCGTATAAAATTCTCTGAAAGCCGATAAATAAATCGCGGATATTCTGAATGGTGCCTAATATCGATTGGGCGTCATCGAGCGCCTGGTATTTCAGAGTCAACAAGTGGGGCAGTTTTTCCTGATCGAGTTCTTCGACGCCCGTTTCAATGTACTTGGACAATACGAATTCCACAAATTGTTTTTGCTCATTACTCAATGGTGCAAATATTTTGGATTGAGCATTGGCAACACGCTTTTCACGAGTGATGGGTAGCCGTACAAATGAAATATATTCCAGTACATCGAATAAATCGCTTTTTTCGGCGTTGATCAGGGATTGCATCATGGATAATTCCTCCCTGCCAAAGCCAACTTGTTCCAGTTCTTCGAGCAGGGCTTTGCGTGTGATGGGACTTGACCAGAGAGTACGGAGTTCGGCTTCGCTTTTGAAGAAGGCAGGTAAAACGCCAAACAGGTTTTCCAAGAATTGTTGTGCCGAAATGGGACGTCCATCAGGACTGTAATAGAGCGTGGAGGTCATGTGTTGTATCTCACGTTCCTTGCCATCACGCAATTTGACTTTCACCTTGACTTT
>CAZIYY010000125.1:0-15392 GCA_964543585.1 uncultured Anaerolinea sp.
TGACTGCGAAGCGTGTCTATTTATCATTGGTATATAAAATGGGTACTTGACACAATGGTGCTGTCCTCTATTTCTTTAAGAGCTTTATTTATTTCTGTTCTAAGGGAATTAACATCAATCCTTGGGATTTTACTAATTTCAAGATACTTCGCAATGCTCTTCAATAG
The DNA here is from genome assembly GCA_964543585.1 of uncultured Anaerolinea sp. Classification (GTDB taxonomy): domain Bacteria; phylum Chloroflexota; class Anaerolineae; order Anaerolineales; family Villigracilaceae; genus Defluviilinea. Next base: position 168 of record CAZIYY010000125.1, read on the forward strand.
TTTAGAAATAAAATCTTCACTCTCAATCTCCAAAGCCTGAAACTCCGATAATGGGCGCGGCAAATTAGCGACACTTAATCCTGAGTGACAAATTGGTATTACTGGCACATGCTTTATCCAAGCACAACCTGTTTCGAAATTTATCCACGGTCTCGTAATAGAGTCTGTGCTACAAAGAACCAGAAATAAATCCGCTTTATCTAATTCATCACTAATTCTTTCAAGCCATTTTATACCTGCTGGGATGTTATCTATATCACTACTAACAAACAAATGGCACATACCTGAAAACGTAGACTCAATCCACTCCTTCAGGCAGAGTGCTAATGGCGACTCCCTTGAATAGTGACTAACGAAAATCTTCATGTCGAATTCCCTTTCTTAGATTTTGAATTGCCTATATTATATATTATTCTAATTCCAATCAGTGGCTCCATAAACAAAGCGGGATGTATTGTGCAAAGCTCGCCGACTGTCAACTCCTACGCGCTCAGACACAGTCCGCTTGAGCGGACTTCGTAAAATTAGCACGGGTGATTCATCCCCGTGCAGGCTAACAGATGGGACAATGCCCCTCGAAACAGAATCAACTCACATTATTCCCATCCAATCGCCGATAACTCCACATCGTTTGGTAAACGGCGCGGGTATTGGCGGCGTGGGTCAGGAGACCATGCCCAACATCATCAGACCCATGCCTAACATCATCAGACTCACGCCCAACGCCCTGTTTGACGCTGGTCTCCTGACCAGCGTCACCATCTCCCAACCAATACCCAGCCGATGAAAATCGCCAATCAACTGCCGAGCGGACAAGTCCCTTGCGGACAGGGTTCAAATGAATGTAGTTGAACTTCTGCCGATAAAACTTTTCTGTAAATATTCCTTCGGGATGTTGTGTAGATTGCCAAAACTTGCGTTGACGGTCTTCCTTTGCATTTTCACGAAACGTTTGCCCGAATGAGTTTGGGAGATTTGCATCTGCATAATCCAGCAATTGCCGCCCCGTGAATTTTCGTAGATCATCAAGTGTGTGCTTCAAACGTTCGTTATCAAAATCCTTGTCAAATAAAATTGCGTGCGTGTGAGTGGGCATAATCACGTACGCATTCACCCCCAGCCGTTTATTTTTTATGGAGAAATTCAAACTCTCCGTGAAAATTTTGCAAGTCGCTTCTTCAATGAATACAGGCATCCACTCCACGATTGTGAATGTCACGAAATAGATTCCAACGCCTTCTACAATTCTATAGCGTTCCATTTATGTTGCTCCTTGCATCACGTTAGACGCTGGTCAGAGACCAGCGTTTCAATCAAATGCCAGCACTGGTCAGCAGACCAGTGCTTAACTTTGCGTCATGTTAGACGCTGGTCTCCTGACCAGCGTCCCCAACCACCTACCAGCGCAGGTCGGAGACCTGCGCTTAACTTTGCCCGTTAGGCTTGGGTCGGGAGACCCAAGCCTAACAACATCACAATTATAACCACACCCCTGCAGGTGAATCAAATAACATCTGATAAAATCACCCCACTATGGCAAATGAATCACTTGTAATCTACTCCATGAACAAAGTGGGACGACTCGTCCCCTCCAGCAACAAAATGATCCTGCGCGATATCTCGCTTGGGTTCTATTACGGCGCCAAGATCGGCGTGCTCGGACTCAACGGCGCGGGCAAGTCCACGTTGCTGCGCATCATCGCGGGCGTTGACCCAGACTACATCGGCGAGATCTCCATGTCGAAGGGCTACACTATCGGACTGCTCGAGCAGGAACCCAAGCTCGACGAAACGGGAACAGTCATCAGCGTCGTCAAAGAAGCGGTGCGTCCCATTGTCGAAATGCTGGCGCGCTTCGATGAAGTCAACGCCAAATTCGCCGAACCCGATGCAGACTTCGACGCACTCGTCGCCGAGCAAGCCAAACTGCAGGAGCAACTCGACAAGCACGATGCGTGGAATCTTGATTCGCATCTCGAAGTGGCGATGGACGCGTTGCGCTGCCCGCCGTCGGATACGCCCATCAAGATTTTATCGGGCGGAGAAAGACGCCGCGTCGCGCTCACCCGACTCCTGCTCAGCGAACCCGACATTCTCCTGCTCGACGAACCCACCAACCACCTCGACGCCGAATCGGTGGCATGGCTCGAACATCACCTGCGCGAATACAAAGGCACCGTCATCGCCGTCACGCATTACCGTTACTTCCTCGACAACGTCGCGGGCTGGATCCTCGAACTCGACCGCGGTTTTGGAATTCCGTATAAAGGCAATTACTCGGCGTGGCTCGAACAAAAGGAAACCCGCCTCGCGCAGGAGGAGAAAGCCGAAAGCCAGCGTCAAAAGACTCTCGCGCGCGAACTCGAATGGATTCGCATGTCGCCCAAGGCGCGTCAATCCAAAGGCAAGGCGCGCGTCACATCCTACGAACAACTGTTGGGACAGGAAGCCGAGCAACGCCGCGAAGAACTGGAAATTTACATCCCGCCTGGACCGCGCCTCGGCGACCTGGTGTTTGAATTTGACAAGGTGACGAAATCATACGACGACCGCCTCATCCTCGACTCCTTTTCTGCTTCTGTTCCCCCAGGCTCCATCGTCGGGATCATTGGTCCGAACGGCGCAGGTAAAACGACATTGCTCAGAATGATCACAGGCACAGAAAAACCTGATAGCGGCTCCATCAAAATCGGCGAGACCGTCAAACTGGCATACGCTGATCAATCGCGCACACTCGACCCTGAGAAATCTGTCTACGAAGAAATCTCACAAGGCGCAGACTTTTTGGAACTCGGTAAGCGCAAAGTTAATTCACGTGGATATTGTTCATCCTTCAATTTCATGGGCGCGGACCAGCAAAAGAAAGTCGGTGTGCTCTCTGGCGGTGAACGCAACCGTGTGCATCTTGCCAAAACATTAACCGAAGGCGCGAATGTGTTAATGCTCGATGAACCAACAAATGATTTAGATGTCAACACCCTGCGCGCCCTCGAAGAAGCACTCGAAGAATTCGCAGGCGTCGCCATCGTCGTGAGTCACGACCGCTGGTTCCTCGATAGAATCTGCACTCACATCATCGCCTTCGAAGGCGAGTCCATTGCCAAGATGTACATCGGCAACTGGTCCGATTATGAAACGATAATGATGGAGAAGTTTGGGAAGGATTTACAACCGCATCGGGTGAAGTATCGTCAGTTGAAGCGGTAATCGGAATTCGATATTCGGAATAATGTAAGGGCGGATGGTCGTCCGCCCATTATTGATTTTCACTCGTAACACTTTACATTTTTCTGTGTTGTAATAAACATCTCATTGATAAGGATGACACATGTTTGAATGGTTAAACAATAATGTTGGATTAGTTCTCGTAATATTGAGTGTTTTTGGGCTCGTCGGCGGGTCGTTTTCCAGCCAGGGACTCACATTCAAATTTGACATACCAAAAGGAAAAGTTAATATCTTCCTGGTGGTTATCGGGTCTGTAGGACTCCTGATGATAATCGTTGATTTCTTTCTGTATTATTATTTCCTGCCTTAGCATGATTACAGGCATCGTATTGCTTGTCAGCCACGACCGCTGGTTCCTCGACCGCATCTACACTCACATCATCGCCTTCGGAGGCGAGTCTATTGCCAGGATGTATATCGGCAACTGGTCCGATTACGAAACGATGATGCAGGAAAAGTTTGGGAAGGATTTGACTCCACATAGAGTCAAATACAGAACGTTGAAGAGATAAACAGCATTCCGTCATTGCGAGGAGCCCGTAGGGCGACGAAGCAATCTCCTCGAAACTTGAGATTGCTTCGCTACCGCTCGCAATGACATCCTGCCGCATCGTGTGAAGTATCGAATGTTGAAGAGATAAGTACCGAATTGTCTCCGCATAAGCTATCAACAAAAAGATTCCCCGAACCTTCGGGGAATCTTTCTATCTTGAATTTTCCCTCTCCTGTAGACGTTTCCAAAATTTTGCCATTTGCTTTAATTCCTGTTCGCTGAACAAATCCAAAAAATTTTTCTTGACAAAGGTGATATGCGGCTCAATTGTATTTTGAAACCGCTTCACGCCTTCCTTGGTCAACACCGCATACGAACCACGCCGATCTTCGCTGGCTTCCTCACGCGCCACCAGCCCAGCCTTTTCAAGCCGCCCTATGGCGCGACTTGTACCACTGCGGGTGAGCAGACTCTGTGCCGCCAAATCTTGAATTCTCATACGCTGATTCTCCGCCCACGAAAGGCGCAACAGGATTTCAAACTCCACGTGTGAGATGTCGGAATGGGACAGCAAGTCATCTTCCACAATACGATAAAGATACGAATAGGCATTGAGCAAGCCGCCCCAGGCTTCGCGTTCCGTTTGGGTGAATTCTTTCATAGAGACTCCTTTGCCCTTGACAAATATATGACTGCGCACATATAATATAATTTATGTGACTAATCACATAAATTATATCACAATACCAGGAGATCAAAATGAGTTCGCAAACAAATACCGCTGTAAAGTCGCCGCGTGTTGCCGTTATTCTGGTGGCGCTTCTGGCGCTGTTTCAAATCGTCCGCATATTTGCATATTCCATCATCAAAGACGCGTTGGCGGGAGCAGTCGCCGAAGCCTGGCTTTTCCCCGCAATCATGGATGTCTTTGTCGGCGTCGCCGCTTTATTCGTTGCGCTGGGCATTTGGCGCGGAAAAGGTCTGCTTCCATGGACAAGCGCGATTGTTTTCTTTTTCCTTTCCATCAGTGACCATACTGATGCGATGACTGCCATCCTCACCAGCAAAGGTCCCACTCCCGCTATGATGAGCGGCGCACCTTCAGGGGTTGTCACCCAATTGGTAGTGATGAGCCTGCTTGAAGCTATTGCTATTTGGGCGCTGACGACAAAATCCATGCGCGATCATTACTTATCCAAATAATTCAACAGAAGATATACATCGGCAACTGGTCTGATTATGAAACGATGATGCAGGAGAAATTCGGGAAGGATTTGACCCCTCTTCGGGTGAAGTATGGGATGTCGAAGCGGATTAAAAGTATAATCCGCCTATGCCTAGAAAATCACATGCGGGTCAAAACCTGACAATTATAATTCCCGTCTACAACGAGGCAGAATCACTGCTTCACTTTTTGCCCGCTCTTATCAAAGCCTGTAAAAAAAATACGTGGCGGGTAATTTTTATAAACGACGGTTCTGAAGATGAATCTGCTCGTATCCTGTCAAGTATTGAAGGCAATGCTTTTGTAGAGGTCTTACACCATAAAGTAAATAGAGGCTATGGAGGAGCCTTGAAAACTGGAATATCGGCCGCAACCACAAAGTATGTGATCACAATGGACGCGGACGGACAGCATGATGTTTCCGACATCGATATACTGTTTGACTTTGCTCAAAAAAACACGGCCGATATGGTGATTGGAACACGCAGTAATACTCAACCCGCCAGCTTATATCGTGAATTGGGAAAATGGTTGATACGAGGCTTCACCGGCATTCTCGTGCCACTGCCGATACACGATTTGAATTCAGGATTCAAGCTATACCAAACCCGGTTGGTGCAGCGGTATCTTTCCTTATGCCCGGATTCCATGGCATTTAGCGACGTGATTACACTCTTGTTTCTCAATCAAAAGCATCACGTATTGGAGCATCCGATCAGTGTGAAGCATCGCATGACCGGTTCCAGTTCGATCAGCACGCGTACAGCGTTTCAGACTGTGATCGAAATCCTTAGCCTGGTCATGTTGGTTAACCCTCTGCGGATATTTCTTCCGCTGTCAATCATCTGTATTTCCGTGGGGTTGTTGTGGGGGATACCCATCATGTTTGCAGGCCGCGGGATCAGTGTTGGCTCGATGCTGGCAATTGTTTTGGGGGCGCTTTTTTTCTTTCTGGGCTTAATTGCCAACCAATTATCGGCGATTAGGCTTCATCTTGCCGGGATGAGCAGGGATGAAAAGCCTGAATAACCTGTCATCTTTTTGCTGACGATCAGGACATTAAAGATCAAGGATGAATATTTCTTGCTTTCATTATTAAAAACCAGAGCGAAAAACGCGCGCGTTTCGAAGGCTGAGATTTTCCTATTTCTTATCGTATTGACATTCGGCATACCGATGATCTTATTGATCCCGCCAGGCGCAGGATACGATGAAGAAGATCATCTTGTCCGTGTTTGGGAGTTATCCACATTCTCCTTTATCCCCGGTCAAATTCCCGCGCAGGAAATGAAATACCCCAAAATATTCCGGGACCTTGCCTACAGACAGCAGGCTGATGTAGGCACCATTGATTCGGATTTCTGGCAAAGGTATGCCGGGGTATCGCTATATGAACACGGCTACGTCAGCCGCGAAATAAATACCAAATCTGTCTATTCGCCTGCGCTCCTGCTTCCTCAGGCAATCGCCATGCGCTATTTTGGCCTTAAGGCGAACCTGCCTGCCTTGCCTCTATTCTATGTATGCAGATTTGCCAGCTTGTTAAGTTATCTAATCCTGGTATGGCTGGCGATTCGCTGGATGCCTTTTGGAAAATGGATACTCCTGGTCCTGGCCGTCTCTCCCATGGCGTTATTTCAAGCCGCAACCATAAGCGCAGATGCGATTTCCAATGGCATTGGATTTTTATTCATTGCAGGATGCCTCGGCACGGCGGAGTCTAAAGAGATCGGATGGAAGGAATGTAGAAATTTAATCCTTCTTATCTTCCTGCTTTTTCTGGCAAAGCTCAATCTTGCCCCGCTTATCCTGCTCCCATATCTGCTTATGCCGCCCTCGCGATTTACAAAGAGGGGAACCTATCCCTGCCTGCTTGCAACAACCGCGGTCCTGTTTATTGTTGAAGTGGCAGGCTGGAACATGATCGCATCTCTGAACCTTGATTCTGTGTTGGCAAACAAAGCAAATCCTACAGCCCAATTACGCTATATATTGGGTCATCCGCTTATCTTTCTTCAAACCATCATTAAGGACCCCATCACAAACGGATTGGTTTACTTCCAGGGATGGATCAATGGATACGGCTACTATTATTGGACTCCGCCTCAAGTCGTGTCTTTATTCTTCCTCCTGAGCCTGGGTTCGGTTATATTCATTGACTCAGCCCTTTACCAGGTTAACAGGAAATTTCACATTGTCTTTTTCCTGGTGTTTGTGACAGGCTGCCTGGCTACGATTGTGTCACTGTACGTGTCGTTTACGCCGGTCGGCGCGGACAAAGTTTTGGGCGTACAGGGGCGGTATTTTATCCCTCTCGGCCTGCCGCTTTTTCTGGCATTGTCCAGCCTTTCAGCGACATGGAAAATAGCCATACCTTCCCAGAAGTGGATGGCAGGCTTTCTCTCTGTCGCTCTGTCTCTAAATATTTTGGGAATCATCCTCGCGTTTTATGTGCCATGCGGAACAACATATTATCAGACAGGATTATGCTATCAGCCGCTTTATAAGGATTTCGCGCCTGAGACCCACACCTCTCAGCCAATCTCAAATGAAGTGTCGCTTGCTCAGGAAATCCGTCCCGCATGTAATGGATTAACCGAATTGCGCGTATTGCTAATTCCGTCCATACCGGAAGATAAAGGGATCACCCGCTTCACTCTTCAGGACTCATTGAATAATCAAAAATTGATGGATATGTCGGTCATGAACGATCTGATATCTGCAGAGACTTGGTATCGGCTGGGCTTTGATCCAGATTGGCACTCGGCAGGAAAAGGATATATCCTTGAGATCGTCAGCGCCAACACGCCAGACGCCCAGGGATTGAAAATTCTCTACACTCCACAGCCAGAATTCGACCTGGGAGACCTCTACGAAAATGGACAACAAACACAAGATCACATTGTTCTGCAATACGGCTGCATCACTGGGCTGCGAAAAATATGGCTGACAGGCAAGCCATAATTGTTATGGGTATCAGAACCAGCCTATAATCCCAATTAGAGAAACTTTGATCTTTAGAAGAAACCCTGGAAGAATTTGCAAAAAATACCCTCGTCGTCAGCTACGGACAGCTGGGCCTTTGATTGCGTCTGCAGCACGCGCTTTTGCCTTCATTGCGAACACAAGGTAAAATTCCAATAGAAACCGCATGAAAAATAAGAATTCTCCTCATCGCCTGCGGGAATGGCTGGATGATCTCCCCATTGGGGATCCGATTGATCGCCAGATGGCTGTCCTGCTTCAGTTCATCCTGTTTGGATTCATTGCCATTCTGCTCATTGCAATAATACTGAACATGGTAATCCTTTCCGGTCTCTCACGGCAGGAGAAGCTGGTTTCTCTGATTGTTAATTCCATTGGAGTTCTGGTCTTCGCACTTCCCCTTATATTGCTTCGACGGGGCTATTTTCGCACCTCCGTGCTCATCGTCATCTCCATGCTTTTCATCGTTTCAGCGCTCTTAATCATATCTGCAGCGAATCTCCAACAGAGCAACGGGATACTTTTCCAATTTACGCTTGCCATGATCCTGGCCGGTCTGCTCGTCGGCGGTCGCGCCCTGGCGATCACCTTTGGGTTGAGTGGAGGTGTGGTCATCCTCAGCGCGATTCTGGAACAAAGTACCGACCCTCAAGTCAGGCTCATTAATATTAGCATTGCCGGCAATTTCATATTGTTCAATGGTCTCATGAGCGTTTTCCTGTATCGCTTTGGCATTACCCTCCGCGCCGCGCTGACCGCCGCGCGTACGCGCGAAGATGAGTTGCAAAAAGAGATAAGGGAAAGACAATTGGCCGAGGCAAAATATCGCGATATCGTCGAGAATGCCATAGATGGTATTTTCCAAAGCACTTCAGATGGCAGATTCATCAGTGTGAACCCCGCCATGGCGCGAATTTATGGATACGATTCTCCCGAAGACATGCTCGAAACCGTTACTGATATATCCTCTCAACTTTATGTTGAGCCCGGCTTGAGAAATGATTTGAGCCGCCGCCTTGTCAATGGGGAGCGAATAACAGGTTTTGAATCGCTCGACTATTACAAGGACGGATCCACATTTTGGACCTCGACGAACGTACAAGCCATACGTGACGCTGACGGAAACATTCTATATTATGAGGGAACAGTGGAGGATATTACGCCCCGCAGGAAAGTGGAATCTGAACGTGAAACTCTCGTTGAGGAATTAGCCGCGAAGAATGCCGAATTGGAGCGCTTCACTTACACGGTTTCGCACGACTTGAAATCGCCGCTGGTCACCATCAACGGCTTTCTCGGATACCTGGAACAGGACGCGGCTTCGGGCAATATGGATCGCTTTAAAATTGACAGCCAGCGCATTCATGAGGCCGTCAATAAGATGCATATCATGCTTGGCGAACTGCTCGAACTTTCGCGCGTTGGCCGACTGATGAATGAGCCTGAAATCATTCCGTTTGAAGACCTGGTTCGTTCTGCCGAGGAGATTGCGCATGGACAGATCGAAGCGGGAAGGATCACGATCGGGCTCCAGCCGAACCTGCCCACCGTTCATGGGGATCGCCAGCGCCTGACGGAGGCTCTGCAAAACCTGCTCGACAATGCCGCAAAATACATGGGCGGCCAGGCCGACCCGCGTATCGAGATCGGTCAACGCGGCGAAGAGGATGGCAAACTTGTTTTCTTTGTCAAAGACAATGGCATCGGTATCGCGCCTGAATATCACGAACACATCTTCGGCCTCTTCAATAAATTGGACCCCAAAGTGGAAGGCACGGGTATCGGCCTTGCGCTGGTGAAGCGAATTGTCGAAGTCCACGGAGGCAGGGTCTGGGTCGAGAGCGAAGCGGGGAAGGGATCAACATTTTATTTCACGCTACACAAATAAATTCCGCGCGCCTGCTTGTATTTAAACTTTCCCTGTCGTAAAATGACCTCATCAAAAAGGTCTTGGGTATGAACCGTAGATTCGATTTTCGCGAGTTGTTTCCTGTTGCAAGCATCGGATTGGTGGGAGGCGCGATTGTGCTCCCGCTTGTTGTTTCCTTTGCGCTGCTCATTTTTTCAGGTGAGGATCTCACATCTTTTTCCGCCGCAGGGATCGGGATGGTTTTATTTGGCGGCTTGATCATGCAATTGATCGTCGCATTAACGAGTTCAGTGCCTGGTATGATCGGCGCTCCGCAGGACAGCCCTGCCGCGATTTTAGGACTCACTGCGCTTGCGATTGCCGCGCGCATGGGGGGCGCGCCGCCCGAAGCGAAATTCATCACAGTTGTGATGACCGTTATCCTGACATCCGTTGCTTCGGGTTTATTCTTTGTATTGATAGGCAGTTTCAAATTAAGCCGCTTCGTTCGTTTCGTTCCCTACCCGGTTGTCGGAGGTTTTATTGCCGGCACGGGATTGCTCCTGGCGCAGGGAGCGCTTGGCGTAATGCTTGGCGTCACGCCCGGCATGACAAACCTGGGTATTCTTTTCAAAGCCGAACATTTGTTGTTGTGGATACCCGGCGTTCTTTTTGGCGCGATCGTATTGATCGCTTCGCGTCGAAGTAAGCATTTCCTGACCTATCCGTTTTTGCTTACCAGCGCGGCAGTCATCTTTTATGCGTCTGTCTGGATCAGCGGATACAGTATGAATGAAGCGCGTGAGATGGGCTGGCTGCTCGGACCATTCCCGCAGGGAGCCTTGTGGAAACCGCTGGATGTGTCGCTTCTCGCGCAGGTGGATTGGAATCTGATTGCCAGCCAATCCAGCAACATCGCCGCAGTGGCAATCATCAGTATCGTCTCGCTATTGCTCAATGCAAGCGCGCTCGAATTGATCGCGCAAAAAGACGTGGATCTGGACCGCGAGTTGATCTCGACCGGGATTGCCAATATCGCGGGCGGGCTGGGCGGCAGTTCAGTGGGATACCATCACCTGGGCGTTTCTTCTTTATCGTTTCGCATGGGAATTTCCAATCGCATGGCGGCCCTGTTTGCCGCATCAGTATCAGGACTCGCCCTGTTATTTGGCGCATCCTTGCTTTCATTGATTCCCAAGCCGATGGTGGGCGGACTGCTGTTCTTTGTAGGTCTGTCTTTTCTAGTGGAGTGGCTGTACGACGCGTGGTTTCAACTCCCCCGCATGGATTACATTCTAGTTTGGGTTATTCTGATTGTTGTTGGGGGTGTGGGATTCCTCGAGGGCGTGAGCATGGGGATTGCCATTGCCATCATTCTTTTCGTGGTGAACTACAGTCGCATTGGCATCGTCAAGGACGCGCTCACAGGCAGGACCTATCAAAGTAACATGGAGCGCCCCTTTGAACAACGCCAGTTAATCAAGCAGATGGGAGAATGCATCTTCATCCTGCGCTTGCACGGATTTATTTTCTTTGGCACGTCGCAAAGCCTGGTCAACCAGGTGAACCTGCGCGTGAGAGATAGCGGGCGGGAAAAACTGCGCTTCCTCATCCTGGACTTTCAGCATGTCAGCGCTTTGGACGCTTCCGCCATCTTTAGCTTTGCGCGCCTGAAACAGATGGCGGCAGCAAATCAGTTCCATTTGGTATTCACCGATGTCAACAAGGATATTAAAGCAAGACTGGCTCACAACGGCATTGATGAAAACGAAAATTTGATTCGTATATTTCCCACGTTGGATTACGGCATGGAATGGTGCGAATCGAAATTACTGCTTGATGAAGGCGGCTCCACTATCATTCGAGCCGGGAGCCTGCGCGCTCAATTGAAGAAATTACTCCAATCAACCGAACATGTGGAGAAATTCATATCCTATCTGGAAAGGAAAGAAGCGCTTCAGTATCACATCCTCATCAACCAGGGCGACCCGCCAGATTGCATGTATTTCATCGATTCGGGAGAGGTGACGGCGCGCCTTGAAATATCAAAAGGAAAATTCATTCGCCTCAAGAGCCAGCGCGGAGGCACCATGGTCGGCGAAATGGGTTTATTTCTCCAACAATCCCGAACCGCGACCGTTGTCGTTTCCGAGCCGAGTGTTTTATATCGTCTCTCCCTTGAATCATATAACAGGATGATGCAGGATGACCCCGAACTTGCCTTCCATTTATATCAATGGATCGGGCGCGTGCTCTCCGTGCGCATTGCTGAAAACAATTCCACGCTGGAAGTGTTGTTGAGTTAGCGAAATTAACCACAAAGGACACGAAGGATTTAAAAGAAAACCTTTGTGTACGTTGTGTCCTTCGTGTTAAAAATGTTTCTCTAAAGTTCAAACACGGGGCGTGATTGACCTGTGACAATGCCGCGATGATTCTGGATGGACTTCACGGGTCCGAACCCAGCCAGAGCCTGTTCCTGATTCGATGAAAGGACACCAAGCTGACGCAGGGCTTCCAGCATAACAGCCGGGCGCACGCGGTTGCTTGATTCGAGATTTATAGCCATGCTTGATGCGTCCCCGTCCGAAACTTTGAGCGCGATCCCAATACCTGGCGAATCGACACTCAACGCGCCGGGCAAAAGACCAATGATCTGAAATCCCTCCGCGCCACGCTTGCACACGATCTTCCCTCCTCCCGCCTTCATTAACTCACAATCGAACTCCCCAACCCCGCTTATCATTTCGGGATGTGTCGTCATTGCAGACGTGATCTTGCGGCAGGCACTGGCGCGCGCTTCTGAAAGTTTGTGTGGGTCGCACAGACGCGCAAACCCCAGCGCCGCGTTGTAAAGCGGGACCGCAAAGTTGGGCGCGGAACAGCCGTCAATGCCAAGTTCAATTTCATGAACGGGGAGCAGGCTCAAGTCCGCGAAAGAGGCGAGGATGTCCTGTTGGATGGGATGGTCAATATCAAGATAATTTTCGAGCGGGAGTCCGCGCATCTTTGCATAGGCGAGCATGGCAGTATGTTTGCCTGAGCAGTTGTTGCGGTTTGGAGTCGGCCGCTCACCGTTTGTCACAAGCGATTTGAACGCCTGCGCGTCGCCCGGCATGTGGACTCCGCATTGCAGTTGGTTTTCCTCCAAGCCGATTTTCTTTTGCATCCCCTCAATCGTTTGCACGTGCAGATCACTGCCTTCATGCGAAGCGCATGAGATCGAAAGTTCGCGCGGGGTAAACTCGAAATGTTCAACGCCGCCGCGCTCGACAAACGGGATGGCTTGGAACGGCTTGGCGCTGGAGCGCAAAAAAGCGACCGTATTCGGGTCGCCATGGGAGGAGATCAATCTGCCGCTTGAATCGACCACGGCAATCGAACCATAGTGGACGGATTCCACAATGCGCCCGCGTGTGATTTCAAAGAGAGGCTGGGCGGTCACTACTCGTCCAATGAATTACGGGTGGAAGGGTGATAGCGGCGCGTATAATAATGATTCAAACCGTAACGCAGGCGGTGTGAATATTGTTTCTGGCGCGCGGAGGGAGCCTTGAAATCCTTGAGGAACTGGTCTGCGAGTTTATCTGTAACGGTAACGGATGCCTTTTTCTTCCCAATCTTTTCCAACTTATCATGCATGCGTTTGAGCAGTTCCATTTGATGCCGGGCGACCTGCGGGGTCACAACACCCCCGCGGCTGCTGACGATTGTAAAGCCTTTATATTCGGGTCCCTGCAATATATTCAGCGTTTCGATCCAGGCGGGCAGGTCTGCATGAGCCAGAAACGGAGGCTGACCCTTTGTGACTGCATCGCCAACAAAGACCACTTTTTCATCCCGTAAAATGACCCAGATTGCGCCAGGCGTGGGGCCCGGGCGACTCTCAAGGACGATGGGCGCGTCGCTCCAATATAATGTCATCTGCTCCATAAAGGATATTTCCGGGGGAGCCCATCGGACGCTGCCCAGGCCGGGGATTGCCTCCCAATTGGAGCCGGTCTCATCACCCTGCGCCTTGAATGTATTGGGACGATTGCGAAAGGCTTGCGCGGTTTTCTCGTGCGCGATCACCGTGCAGTCCATGGCGCGGACGCCCAATGTGCGGTCGGGGTGCGCGTCCAGGTTGATCAGCACGCGTTCGTGCCCGCCGCCCATCCCCATCAGGGACGCTCGCCACGAACGCCCATCTTCCGGCGAAGGCGGCGCGTCGATCTGGATCAAGCCGCGCGGCTGGCTGATCACGCCCAGCGTCACGCCGAGATATCTGTCTTCGATATAAACGTTCTTTGCAATTGCTTCCATTAACCGAGGCTCCTATTTTGGTATGCCTTCTATCTTACCACTACTTACTTTTCATCCACCACCCTAAATTAATACGCGAAAATATTGGCGTTCTCGCTGACAAGCAAAGCCGAGCAGGATTTGCGCTTGCACGAAAACAAGGATTTTTCCTATGCAGAAGCGCAAAGGGATTTTGAGTTTAGTCCGTTGGCGTTTGAGGAGGGGATAAAAATTGAGGTGTATAATTCAGTAAAGAGGTGAAGAATGATTAATCCGACACCTAATTCAGTTCTCAAAATGCTTCGCAAATTAACGCCGAGCCAGCGTTTGAAAGTCATTTCCATGGCTTTGCCTGAACTTGAAAAAAGTTTGGGTAAAAAATCCCGCCCGCGTAAATCCTTGCGTGGCTTGTGGAAAGGTTTAAACCCCTCAATCACTGCAAAGGAAATTGATGCCGTACGCAAGGAGATGTGGCGTAATTTTCCGCGTGAGGATGTTGTATGATTCGGGCGGTTGCCGATACGCACGCCTTGATTTGGTATTTATATGATGACAAGCGTCTTTCCGCCAAGGCAAGACGCTTTTTCGATGAGACAGCCGAACGGGGAGATCAAATCGGTTTTTCTGCCATCAGCCTGATTGAGATTGTATATCTGATTGAACGGGAAAGAATAAGCCCAGAGACTTTGGACAAGTTAATCAAAGCCGTCGAATCAGATGAGGCTGTATTGGTCGAATTGCCTGTTGATCATACTGTTGCCACCGCGTTGAAAGATGTCTCGTGGGAAAGTGTGCCTGACATGCCAGATCGTATTATCGCCGCAACCGCCTGGGGACTTGATATACCCGTGATTAGCCGTGATGGGAAGATTCGTTTGAGCAAATTAAAGACAATTTGGTAAGACTTGTATTCATTCCGTTTCCCGTCAAAGCGGAGCAAGTCTTGCGGCTTGCTCCGCGACGAAAAAAAGGATTTTTCCTACGCAGAAGCGCAGAAGGATTTTGGGTTCAGTCCGTTGTCGTTTGAGGAGGGGATTGGGATGGAATTGAAATAGTAAAGCTTGATTTTCTGCTCAGTCAGTTAGTTCGTCAAACAATTCAAGAAGCTCTTTGTACTGCACCCATAAAACTGGACACTAAAGAGGCACTTGGCTATCAAGT
>CAZIYY010000126.1:0-15378 GCA_964543585.1 uncultured Anaerolinea sp.
CGCTCTGCTGCCCGTGCCGCAGGTCAAGCGGTGGCAACTGCACATGTTCCCACTCATTCTATTGGTGCTGCAAATTATGCCTTACAGGCTATCCATAGAGCCACCAGCTCCTCTGATGCCGATGCTGCCGTAGCCAAAGAACGAGAGTGGCAATACCAACACTTGCTTGAATTGGGAGAAAACTAGGTCGCGTTGACATTTTCAGCGTTGCCAGATGAGAGCGCCAGCGAAGTGCAAGAAGCCCAGATAACGGCTGTCCAGTTTCTCAAACCGCGAGAAGATGGGCAAAGGGTGGGAGAGAGCATTGGTGATATAATATAGTCTACATCCCAGATCGACAGGTTCCGAACGCCAGTCCTTTTGTCAGGCTGGCGCTTTTTCTTTTTTCCCACAAATTTACATGGGAGGCACTCATGAACATCCACAAAGGTGATTCGGTCATGCACTGGACGCATGGACTGGGGAAAGTCGTTCAATTGGAAGAGAGGACTTTATCCGGTAAGGCACTCCAGTACTACGCAATCCAAATTGGCGATATGACCGTCTGGGTACCAGCAGACGATATGCTGGAAACCCGCCTGCGGCTTCCAACACATAAAGCCGAGTTCAAAAGATTGATGGGCATTCTGTCCCATCCGGGTGAGCCACTCCCAGCCGACCGCTTTGAGCGAAAAAAGATGCTACTGGAATGGCTGAAGGATGGCCGCACTGAATCGCTTTTTCGAGTGATCCGCAGTTTATTGGACCATCGACACCTCCATCCCCTCAATGACGATGACCAGGCAGTCCTGAAACGGTCGCGGGATGCGCTGCTTGGCGAGTGGAGCTTTACCATGTCCATTACCTTGACACAGGCTGAACATGAACTACAGCACCTGCTTGCATCCCATTCTTCACGAATACAGGAGCACCCTGAGGAAGTCGAAGCTGGAAGGCAGCAAGCTTGACGAATGCCAACGGCTTCAGTGATACTGCATTTCTGCCATGCTGATCCGTATCCCATTTTGGGTGTGCGGCGCTGCGGTCTTTAGGCGTGGATGCAAATACTATTCCATATAATTTTGAATTCTGGAGTGCATACACTCAATTCTGCCGAAAGCTTGCCAGCGATGCCGAAGGCAGATGTGTCCATGCGGGAACTGGATAAGTCCTTGTGGCAATATTCAAAAGAAAACCAAACTGTGTAAATGGGCTTTCATGATTCGCCTAACGAATACGGGTTTATACTATACCCAGACAGTGTCCGATATCGGGAATGGGTGCATACACCAGCCCACTACCGCTCCCTAAAGACTGCTGCGCGAATGTATACTGTTAGTCGAACATCCGTGGTTTATCACAGTTAGGCAACTACTATGGAACCAGAAGTTTTAAGCGCAATCATTGCCGGATCAATATCTCTTGTTGTTAGCAGTGTTGTGGCTGCCTGGGCACAACGCAGGAAACTTGAGTCAGATTATGACGCTACTCTTCGTACAGAACGATTGGCGGAATATCGAAAACTGTGGCAACTTACCGAACCAATCGGATGGTATGGTAAGCACGAGATAACATCTGAAACAGCAAAGAAATTGCTTACCGATCTCGACCATTGGTACTTTGAAAACGGTGGGGGTCTGTTACTCTCTGATATATCCTATAAAAGTTTTGAAGAATTGTTGCGGGCGCTCGACAGCTATGGTGGGGTGCCAGAACACCTGCGTCCTGTGGGGTCAATCCTTCGTGCTGCACTTGCCTATGATATTGGGGGGCGAAAACGGCCCTTATTGAGACCCCGTATCCGCCAACAGGAGTTGGAGAGAGCAGATGTTATAGCTTCCCGACTGTCCTCAAAGTAGGCACGCCCGCACGGGCGAAATGAGCTCATAAAGCTGCCCGATCTATCCAAATTTTTTTCCATTGTAGAATGAATATACTCAATTATGCCGAAAGCTTGACGTCGAAGCCATTGACGATGGGCAAAGAGGTAATTTTGTCCGAAGAAGAGCTGCTGGCACTGAAAGAGTTACTAAATAAAATTGAGTTGTAAGGGAGAATTCATGCCAGACAAATACACTCCGCTTCAACAATATTTTCGTGACCTGCCTGCATATCAGGAGGTAGTAACATTGACATTTGAGCGCATCGAGCAGATATTGGACGATACCCTGCCACCGTCAGCACATCAAGACCCTGCATGGTGGGGAAATCAAAAGCAAGGCACAAACGTTGAAACGATAGCCTGGATGGATGCAGGCTGGATGGTGGATATTGTCGATCTCAGGGAGAAGTGGGTCCGTTTTGTGCGACAATAGGGAGCAGGCAGTAGTCAGTAAGCAGGCGATAAGAAAGTTTGAAAAGAAAATGCCATGATACAGAGTGACGCATGCATCTCTAACATGCATTCCAATGACACACAGCCGTGATATCAACTGACAGGAATGGATTCAGGGGTACAATCAGCGAAGAGAAAAAGTACCAAGACCCGCGTCACTGCAAGCTGCGAGAGAGGAGTAAGCTTATGTGGCCTTGTCCTCACTGCGCGCAGGGAATTGCCCCTCCCGGCAATCAAGAGTGGTTTGACTGTCCCCATTGCGGACTGCCTATTCGCGCACGGGTGAAAAAAGATGGCAGTCCGTGGCTGGAGCCTGGCTCACGCCCCAGCGCCGTCCGCTCGATTGAATACACCGATCCATCCAGTACGAAACCTTCGCTCAAGCTTATGCCACTGGAGGATGTGCGGAGATTGCTCAATGAGATCGAGGAACGCCAGAAAAAAATCCGCGGGGAGATTCAGCAGATTGGGGTTCAGATCCAACAGTCCCCCGCTATGAGGGATAGCACCGATAAATTCACCAGACGCCTCAGCGAACTGAACAACGAGCAGGGGAAACTGATCCAGCTGGGCCAACAATTGCTGGCGATGGAAAGTTTCCTGGTGGGGGAGAGAGCGCGGGCAGTTCAAGCTTCCAACAATGCAGGGTCAGTGGCTGGCTGTGCGACAATTGCCGTGGTGGCAGGTCTTATTGTATTCGGCCGGGTCGCATCCATTAATTGGGATTGGACGACAATAGGGATCGGCGTCTTGATTGCAGCCGTCACTGCAATCAGTCTTTATGTGGTTGCAACTCCTGGGAACAGGGATCAATGATCTGGAGACCTGACAGGTCTCCGCGAAAGTCTGATGGAGACTCGTCAATGCCCACGCGAGGGTCACCATTGACTCGCGATGAGACCTGACAGGTCTCCGCGAAAGTCTGATGGAGACTCGTCAATGTCCACGCGAGGGTCACGATTGACTCGCTTCACCATGAGACCTGTCAGGTCTGGAGCCAGGAGGATAAAATAAATCACGCCAACCGATATTCCATCGATCACTTATGGAGCCTTCTACCACATCTTGTATCGGGGAAACAACCGTGAAAATATATTTCTTCAAGAGCGTAACTACGCCTACTTTATGGAATTGTGGTGGAAGCATATCAGTCCTATCGCGTAATCCCTTTCCAACTTGAAGTTCTTCCTCCCCCATTTGAACTTTTCAAATGGGGAGGGCAGGGTGGGGGTCCAAAGATGTGATGAATGACATCGATAGGTTCCTGCTTCTATATGTAGATGCCTTCAACAAATGATCTTTATCTCGCTCTCAAAGGCGCGGCTCGCGTCGTCGATCGCGAAGCACCCATGAACTTCAGGGCTGAGGCGGCGTTCTGCTGATCTTATCGGTTAGAATTACAGCAGACGATTCGCTTGTAGCATATCTTAGAGGCAACATGCAGAATATCCCCGCGCCGGAACGAGCAAGACAAGTGCCCAAAAGTTTTTTTGGAAAATTAGCGGTTGTCATCTTCCTGACCATTGTCTATTTTTACGCGGGCAAACTGGGGCTGTCCCTGGCTTTTGTCAATCCGAGCGCCACGGCCGTCTGGCCCCCCGCCGGGATCGCCCTGGCTGCCTTCTTGATATTTGGAGATTACGTCTGGCCCGCCATTTTGCTGGGCGCCTTTCTTGTCAACATCACCACGTCGGGCTCTGCATTGCCATCGCTCGCCATTGCCATGGGCAATACGATTGAAGGATTGGTCGGGGCTTATTTGGTCAACCGTCACGCCAATGGCGTCAGGGCATTTGCCCGGGCGCAGGATGTTCTCAAATTTACAATTCTCACGGGACTGGTTGGGACGGTAATGAGCGCGACCGTGGGCGTGACCAGCCTCGTCTGGGGCGGGTTGGCGTCGCAGTCCGACTTCCTGGCGGTCTGGTGGACGTGGTTGTTGGGGGATGCCACTGGAATCTTGATCGTTTCCCCCTTACTCATCCTCTGGGCCGTCGGTCCAAAACTTGCATGGACGCCTGCCCGCATCGCAGAGGCCCTATTCATGCTCTTGTCCTCAATTCTGGTTGCCATGGCGATATTTGGCAGCCAAATCCTCATTCGCGCTACAAACTACCCACTCGAGTTCCTCATTGTCCCATGGATCATATGGGCTGCCTTCCGCTTCGGTCCACGCGCGACAGCCAGCGTGACAGTTGTCATCTCTGCAATAGCCATCGAAGGCACACTGCGCGGCATTGGTCCATTCGCCCGGGCTCTGCCTAATGAGTCGCTTTTGCTCTTGCAGGGATTTATGGGTACTGTCGCGATCACGGGGTTGATACTGGCTGCGCTGGTTTCAGAACGCCAGGAGATTGAATCTGCGCTGCGGGAGAGCAACAACAGATTGAGGCTGGGTGTTGATAAGCTGCGGCAACATAACGACAAAATGATCCTGCTCAACGAAATGGGAGACCTGCTCCAAAGCTGTTCGATGCCCGAGGAAGCCTATACCATTATCGGCCAGTTTGGAGAGCGCCTGTTCCCGGAAGAGTCCGGCGCATTATACATGATCAACAATTCCAAAAACATCGTCGAAACCCCTCTTGTTTGGGGTAAACATCCGCCCGGGCAGGACGTTTTTACATTGAATGACTGCTGGGCGCTGCGTCGCGGACGCATCCACCTGCTGAGCGAAAGCGGTCTCGAATTGCTTTGCCCGCATCTCGAAGCACAACCTCCGCTTGCCGCGCTGTGCATCCCGATGATGGCACATGGCGAGACGATGGGGATTTTCCATTTGCAGAGCGGCCCCGACCCCTCTGATCGACCGGATCGGGAGCAGGTGGTCATTACTGAAATCCAACTCCAGCTTGCCAAGGCTATGGCTGACACCATCGCCCTGGCGGTGGCAAATTTGAAACTACGCCTGTCACTGCTTCATCAATCGATTCGCGATCCGCTGACTGATCTGTTCAACCGCCGTTTTCTTGAAGAGACCCTCGAGCGGGAGTTACACCGCGCTGAACGTCTCCAGCGCTCTGTTGGGGTGATTATGCTGGATATCGATCATTTCAAAATGTTCAACGACACGTTTACTCACGAGGCTGGTGATGCCCTGTTGCGGGAGTTGGGTGGCTTTCTTAAACAGCAGATTCGCGGGGGTGACTTTGCATGCCGCTATGGCGGCGAAGAGTTCGTTATGATCTTACCGGAAATTTCGCTGGAGGATATTCGCCAGAGCGCTGAAAGGCTGCGTGAAAAGATCAAAGAACTCCGCGTACAATATGCCGGGCAGCACCTGGAAACCATCACGCTCTCGCTGGGGGTGGCGCTTTTTCCGGAACACGGCAGGACGGGGCAGGCAGTCCTGCATGCCGCCGATCTGGCTCTTTACGAAGCCAAACATCAGGGCCGGGACCGGGTTGCTATAGCGCTCAGCGCGGCGGAAGAGCCGCCTGCATAGCGGGTTCGAGAACTTCATGCTATGCTATCGTAACATTTCCCAAACTGGCAGTGAGGGACTAAAATAAGGATATGCATATGCAACAGGGTTACCTGCTTGTTGTAGACGATGTTCCCGATATCCTGGAACTGCTCGAGACGACGCTGAAATACAAGGGCTATCGTGTGGAAACGGCGCGCAATGGCGAGGAAGCGCTGAAGGTCGTTCAGCAGGAGCGCCCGGCGCTCATCATCGCCGACATCCTCATGCCCAGGATGGATGGGTTCAGTCTCGTTCACAGACTGCGCCTGGACCCGGAAACCCGTGACATTCCAGTGATCTTTCTTTCGGCTACCTACGTGGCGCCTGAAGACAGGGCATTTGCGCTCACCATCGGCGTGACCCGTTTTATCGAAAAGCCGGTTGATCTCGAGTCCTTCCTGCCCATGCTCGCTGAATACCTAAAGCAGGGTACGCCAGCCGCACACGAACCGCTCAATGAATTTGAATTCTATGTGGGATATCGCAAAAGGCTTGAAGCAAAACTGAAACAGAAAAGTATACAGATAGTGCGGGATGAGCATCTGCTCGAGTCGCTTTCGGAGGCGGAGAAACCATCCTTCGAGGCTTCTCTTCATCTTGCCATCAGCGAGCGGGATGAGATACAAAAGCTGATCGATCAAATCACCGACCATCTTGAGAATAACCCCAAACCGGAGTAACCCCACTCCTCATACCCGGGATAAGATCACTGCCTCCCCCATTTCTTAGAATATCTGCCATAGTAAAACAGCTAGACCCTACGAGACTTGATAATCCACTGCAAGGATAAGTTTCGTAGGGTCTGCTTGATTTAGCACAGCCACGCCCCGCTGGCGTTTTTGAGGCTGTATACGATTGCGTTTTAGAGGGTTTTGGCGCTGGTGTTTACTGCCGTGCCGCCCGGGCGATCTGTCGCCGTCACCTCGATGCTGACAGCCGTGCCGGGGGTCACTGCGGCTGTGGCGGTGTAGTTCCAACGGCCTGTGCCAACTGGGTATTCGATGGCTTGGCCGCTTTCGATGATTGCCCCACCCTGATTATTGCTGATTGCAACGTGCAGATTTACCACCCCGAAATCATCGCTGGTGATGATCTTGATCGAATCATTGACCTGTCCTTCATAGGCGGATAGATCGACCTCTTCCACGGACGGCAGGTTGAGGAAATCGGCAACGCTCAGGGCGAAAGCCGGGATGTTTTTTTGACCTGCGGCATACTGATAAAACTCGCGGCTGGCATTATCAGCCATGGCGAACTTGCCATACGCCACTGCCTGCTTGAAGCGTTCACGATGCGCAGCCTGACCGGGGGTGGGTTCAGCGCCGTTCGAAACGGGTTTGCGCGAGAGGATGGTCTCTCCGCGTAATTCACGGAAGACCAGGTTGCCCAAGCCTCCGCTCACTTGCTCGACGATTGGATTCAATATTATCTTAGCCATTTTTTTATTTACCTTTCTAATACCTTTCTAAATTTGAATTGGTTGATACGACGTTCCCCATCATTGGGGTCGCCAGCGGGGACAATTGAGTTGCGGCGGGGCATTCTTGTATCTTTGCACTCCCGGGGGATAGCAGAGAGAATGAGTTTTTCTCAGAGCTCTCTGCGCGCTCTGTGGCTAAGCAGCGGCTCACAAGGCCGCAGTGGAGGCGCACTGAATGAGTTCCCAGGAGAATTATTACGATGGCTTGCAAAGGGTGATTGGTCTTGCCAAGTTCCCCGGCGCAAGGCAATATTATACGGAAAGAATTTTCCTTGACAAGGCGCGCGGCTTGACAGTTATGTTAGCTTATCCCCTCCCCAAATCCCAAAAGAATTTTGGGGAGGGCTAGGGTGGGACGCTTTTCGTAATGCTTTTAATCTTTCACAGGCGGGGATTACAGCTATATTCAAAGCATGAAAACATTCCGAATTGTGCTTGGCATACTAGCTATCATCCCTCTAGCCCTGCTAGCGGATCATATCTTTATTCATCCAGACTATTATGGAGAAGATTCGCTCCAGCAAAAGGTATATATGATTCTTGGTGTCCCCATTTTGACATTTAACCTTTGGGCATGGATATTCCCCGAGATCATTGAGTTTTATTTCTTCGGGAAGAAAGGTAAGCACTAACGGCTCTTGCATGCGGGGCATTTTGGCTGTATGCTTACGATGACTTCCAGGTTCCGGAGCAACAGGTCATGACAGAAGAAATAAGTGAGACCGATCAAGACGAAACAGACCAAATTCGGCAGGAGATACTTAAATCTTCTCCTTCGAATAAACGGAGAGCCTTTGAGAAGTTTGTTTTAGCGGCCCTAGGGAGCATCCCGTGGGTTGGTGGTTTTATTAGTGCCGCCGCCTCATTTAAGCTCGAAGAAAAAGATATTCTCGAAGATACCCTTCAAAGCAAATGGTTGGAAGAGCATACAAAGAAGTTACGTCGGCTTTCAAAGACTATTGAAGAGGTCGTATCCCGATTCGAGACTTTAGGCGAACAAATCAATGAGCGTATTCAAAGCGAAGAGTACCTCGATTTGGTTCGCCGCTCATTTCGTACCTGGGATCGCGCTGATACTGATGAAAAGCGCAGCTATGTAGCTAACCTCATTGCCAATGCGAGCGGAACTAAACTCACATCTGATGATGTTGTCCGTCTCTTCATAGACTGGCTTGACATATATCACGAAGCACATTTAGCATTAATAAGGGAAATATATAAGAATCCAGGTATTACAAGATTCGAAATTTGGGACAATATCCATGGTGATATTCCCAGAGAAGATTCCGCAGAAGCTGACTTGTTCCGCCTTCTCATTCGTGACCTAAGCACCGGCGGTGTTATCAGGCAGGAACGACCAACAACACCTGATGGTCAATTTCTCAGGAGGAATCACAAAAGGCGTATTGGGTCTACTCCAACAACAATGGAATCAGCATTCGAAGATACAAAGCCATATATACTGACAGAACTTGGCAAACAATTCGTTCATTACACAATGTCTGAAATCGTACCAAGGATCGGTGCTGAAACTACACCGAGCGCAGCTGACGTCCCCTAACGACCGCATAAAGGCCAATCAGCCTTTGCAATGCTTTTCATCTTGCACACAGGGGGATTTGGCTGTATGCTTGCCCAATAAGTTGTCAGGAGGTTTGTAGATGCCTCGTATCTTTGACAATATAGATATCAAACTCCTTCCTGATTTACAACAAGCCATTCAAGCCGCCTATAGAGCGGATTTTTGTGTGGGATATTTCAATTTACGTGGGTGGAAAGGACTTGCCAACAGAGTTAATGAATGGGAAGGCGGCGACGGACATTGCGTGCGCTTACTGGTAGGAATGCAAAAACTACCGCAAGAGGAACTTCAAGGCTTATATTCCTTTTCACCTCAAGAGGATGAACTCGACAACCCTACCAAACAAAAGCTCAAAAAGAGACTAGCAGAAGAATTCAAAGAGCAATTGACCCTTGGTGCTCCCACAAATGATGATGAAGTAAGCCTGCGAAAACTGGCTTCGCAATTGAAAGAGAAAAAAGTGCAGGTGAAGTTATTTTTGCGTCACACACTTCACGCCAAGTTATATTTGCTTTTCCGCGAAGACAACTTTAACCCGATTATTGGATATTTGGGAAGCAGTAATCTGACACTTGCTGGACTTTCTAAACAAGGCGAATTGAATGTAGATGTACTTGACAGCGACGCAAGCAATAAATTAGCCAAATGGTTTGATGACCGTTGGAATGATTGGGGCTGCGTTGATATTTCTGAAGAACTGATCAAGGTTATCGAAGAATCCTGGGCGCGAGAAGAACCCATCCCGCCGTATCACATCTACATCAAGATGGCTTATCATCTTTCACAGGAAGCGCGGGCGGGGTTATCGGAGTTTACCATCCCAAGCGATTTGACCAAATTGATGCCATATCAAGCCGCTGCCGTGAAAATTGCCGCGCACCATATCGAAAAGCGCGGGGGCGTGATGATTGGCGACGTGGTGGGTTTAGGGAAAACATTGGTGGGGACCGCAATTTCCCGCGTGTTTGACGAACGCGGCTATGACACACTCATCATTTGCCCCAAAAACCTTGTAAAGATGTGGGAAAGTTATCGCGCAACATATCGTATGCACGCGGAAGTGATGTCTGTCAGCAAGGTAATTCGGGATCTCAAGAATTTACGCCGTTACCGCCTTGTAATTATCGATGAAAGCCATAATCTGCGCAACCGCGAAGGCAAACGCTATCGGGCTATTCGGGATTACATCGAACATAACGAAAGCAAAGTGGTGATGCTGACCGCCACCCCATACAACAAAAGTTATATTGATTTGTCCAACCAGTTGCGACTCTTTATACCCGAAGACCAGAAATTAACTGTTCGCCCTGAACAATTATTACGGGAGATGGGCGAAATCGAGTTCATCCGCCAGCATCAAGCAGACATTCATACGCTGGCGGCATTTGAACACAGTCCTTATCCTACTGATTGGCAGGATCTCATGCGCCTATATATGATTCGGCGCACACGTAGTTTCATCAAAAGCAATTATGCAAAAACGGATGAAAAGGGAAGCAAGTATCTGCTTTTCGAGAACGGCGAAAAATCATACTTCCCTGAGCGCAAACCCAAGACTGTCAAATTCAAATTGAATAAGAAAGACCCAAATGACCAGTATGTTCGGTTGTACGATGAAAAAGTGGTAGATGCAATTAGTAAGATGAAGTTGCCGCGCTATGGTCTTGGACAGGATATGTACGTCAAGAATAAGGGCGCTGAGCTAGGTGAAAAAGAGAAAAAACTTCTCAATGATCTTTCCCGAGCTGGAAAACGTTTGATAGGTTTCTCGCGCACAAACTTATTCAAGCGGCTTGAAAGCAGTGGATATGCTTTCCTATTGTCGGTGGAACGACATATCCTTAGGAATTATATTTTCCTGCATGCTCTGGAGAACAACCTGCCGTTACCTATCGGCACACAAGATCCCGTCATGTTGGATGTTCGTTTTGAAGATGAAGATAAAGACACCGACCTTGGCGACATGTTTGACATTGAAAACAATGAGTTGGATGAAGAGACAGAAGACACCGAAGCAGATGTTCAGAGCGGCTTACGGAGCGAGAACGATTTCAAACGCGAGGCGCAAAAGGTTTATGAACAATACCGCACAAAATTCAAAAAACGTTTTGACTGGATCAGCGCTTCCGTGTTCAAAGAAACCCTGGCACAGCACTTACACGATGACGCAAACACTTTGATGGGAGTACTCAACAAAAGCGGAGCATGGAATGCTGACAAGGATACTAAACTCGAAGAGTTGGTCAGGCTGGTTAAAAAAGATTACCCGAATCAAAAAGTTTTGATATTCACCCAATACGCCGATACAGTGCGCTATCTGGAAGAAGAACTAAAAGAACGCGGTATCAAAGCGGTTGCGGGTGTAACGGGAAACTCTTACGACCCAACCGAACTGGCGTGGCGTTTTAGCCCCGTGAGCAATGAGAAGCGCAATGAGATCAAGCCAGAAGATGAATTACGAGTACTGGTTGCCACAGACGTGTTAAGCGAAGGACAAAACCTACAAGATTGCGCAGTAGTAATCAATTACGATTTACCCTGGGCGATCATTCGGCTGATACAACGCGTTGGTCGTGTGGATAGAATTGGGCAAAAAGCCGAAACCATTCACGCGCATACCTTCCTGCCTGCCGAAGGTGTTGAGACCATCATTCGTTTACGTGACCGCCTGCGCAGACGGCTTCAAGAGAATGCTGAAGTGGTTGGCTCGGATGAAGCCTTTTTTGAGGACGACAATAACCAGCAAATCATCGTTGATTTGTACAACGAGAAATCAGGCATTCTCGATGGTGAAGATGTGGATACCGAAGTGGACTTGGCTTCTTATGCTTTCCAGATTTGGAAAAATGCCATAGATGCGGACCCGCAACTACAAAAAACCATCCCTTCCCTGCCCGATGTCGCCTTCTCGACCAAAGCACATGACAAAGAACAGGGCAAACCAGATGGCGCACTGGTTTATGTGCGGACAGGCGAAGGCAATGATGCGTTGGCATGGATTGACGAGCAAGGTAATAGCGTCACTGAGTCGCAATACGAGATTCTCAAGGCGGGTGAGTGTGCGCCTGAAACTCTTGCCCTGCCGCGCCGATCAGATCATCATGAGATAGTGCGCAGAGGCGTGGAAAAAATCGCCCAGGAAGAGAAAGTCACTGGTGGACAACTGGGACGCCCCTCGGGCGCGCGCTTTAGGGCTTATGAACGGCTCAAGAATTTTGTAGACCAGAATCAAGGAACGTTGTTCGTCACGCCTGATTTACTCAAAGCCATTGACGAGATTTATCGCTTCCCATTACGTGAATATGCAAAGGATGTGTTGAATCGTCAATTGCGAACTGGGATATCCAATTATCAATTGGCTGAGTTAGTCAGCACGTTGCGTGCAGATGACCGCCTATGTATTACGGAAGAAAATGTTGAAAGACAGGAACCCAAGATTATTTGTTCTTTAGGATTGGCGACAATGCCGTAAGGATAATCAATGCCATTCAAAATTGCCGAAGCACGCAAGGATTTGCAAGCCTTTGATTTGAAAAAACTCTTCATTGAAGAGATGGGCTGGGATATTGCCAAACAGTCTGTTGAAGTTCATGTAAATGACGAATATTTCAAACTCAGTATGGTTGCCCAAAAACGCGGACTGGCAGTGTTGGTTTGCTCGCCACAAGCAGATGGTTCGATGCCCGATTCGGTTTTACGATATAAGATCGAAACACAAGTGCGAAAATTAGCACATGAACATCTGATTGTTTTTACAAATAAAGATAACTCTATTCAAAAGTGGCAATGGGTTCGGAGAGAACCCGGTAAGCCGATTGCCAGACGTGAATATGAATTTGTAGTCGGTCAAAAGGGTGATGCTTTATTACAACGCTTGCAGGCGGCGGTCTTTGAACTCGGCGAAGAAGACGACTTAACTATTATCGAAGTGGGGCAACGCGTGAGAAGCGCATTCGACCTTGAGCGCGTGACGCGTCGCTTCTATGACCGCTTCAAGGATGAACATGCCGATTTCCTGAAATTTCTCAAAGGGATTCCCGATGAGCACCTTCAACGTTGGTATATTTCGGTAACGCTCAATCGCCTGATGTTTTTGTATTTCATTCAGAAGAAGCAGTTCTTGAATGACGACCCTGATTATCTGCGTCGCCATCTTGAAGAAAGCAAGAAAAACGGTAAGGACCTGTATTACACCGATTTTCTTTGCCCGCTGTTTTTTGAGGGGCTTGCCAATAAGAAGCGCGATGCAAAGATAACAAAATTGCTCGGCAGAATCCCGTATCTCAACGGCGGTATTTTTGAGCAACATCAAATCGAAGAACTCTACGGGAAGAAAATCCAGATTGCTGACAAAGCCTTTGAGCAACTTTTTGAGTTCTTCGACCAATATCGTTGGCACCTGGATGAGCGTCCTCTCCGCGAGCAGAACGAAATCAACCCGGATGTGTTGGGGTATATCTTCGAGAAGTATGTCAACCAGAAGCAGATGGGCGCGTATTACACCAAAGAAGATATTACGGGGTACAACAGCAAGTACACGATCATTCCGCATATTTTTGACGTGGCGCAAAAGGAATGCAAGGTTGCCTTTACGGGCGAAGGTTCGGTTTGGCGACACTTGCAGGATGACCCAGACCGCTATATTTACGAAGCATTAAGATACGGGACAGAAATGCCGCTTCCGCCAGAGATCGCTATCGGTGAGTTTGATCCGAAGCGGCGGGAGGGGTGGAATAAATCCGCTCCCGAAGAATTCGCTTTGCCCACAGAAATCTGGCGCGAGGTGGTCGCCCGCCGCCGTCGGTATCAGGAAGTGAAGGAAAAACTCGTCGCAGACGGCATGGTCACGTCCATCAACGATTTGATCACGCTCAACCTCGACATCCGCCAGTTCGCCCAGGACGTGATCGAGGACAGCGACGCCGATCTGCTGACGGCGTTCTGGCACGCGCTGTCGCAGATCAAAATCCTTGACCCTACCGTGGGTTCAGGCGCGTTTTTGTTCGCGGCGTTGAACGTGCTGGAGCCGATGTATGAAGCCTGCATTGAGCGGATGCGCGTATTGGTGAAGGAACTGGATGCTTCGGGTGAGAAGCACAGCCCGAAGAAGTACGAGCATTTCCGCAAAGCGTTGGAGCAGGTGAACGAGCGCCCCGATGAGGATTACTTTATCTTCAAGTCAATCATCATCAACAACCTGTACGGCGTGGATATCATGGATGAGGCGGTGGAGATTTGCAAACTGCGCCTGTTCCTGAAACTGGCGGCGCAGGTGGAGGTTGACCCGTCGAAGGAAAATTTGGGGATCGAACCCCTGCCCGATATTGACTTTAACATCCGCGCGGGAAATACGCTGGTGGGATTCGCCACACGCGAGGATGTCAAACGCTCGGTTGACTTTGGCAGCGTGGGCGGCAAGCAAAAGGTGCAGTCTGAAAAACTGTTTGCCATGCCCGAAGAAGAAAGCCAACTGAAACTGATCGACGAAAAAGCCGAGGAGGTGGATCGGCTGTATAAGCAATTCCGCGCTCAACAAACAACCTATGGCGGTGAAGTGAACGCCGATGATAAGAAGAAGTTGGAAAAGAAACTCAAAGCGCTGGATGATGAATTGAACATTCTGCTGGCGCGCCAATATGGCATCCATAACCCCAAAGGCGAGAAGTACAAAGAGTTTATTGAATCGCATAAACCCTTTCATTGGTTCGTGGAATTTTATGGCATTATGAGCGAGGGTGGATTTGATGTCATTATTGGTAATCCGCCGTATGTGGAATACAGAAATGTTCGTTCGACTTATCAGGTACGCGAATATAAAACTGAAGAATCAGAGAATTTATATGTTTACGCAATGGAAAGGTCTTTACAACTTATTTCATCAGGCTCATGGGTAGGTCTCATTGTTCCTATTTCTTTGGTTAGCATACCCGATAATTACATGGTACGGCGCATGCTTTTAGAGTACGGGACAAATTGGTTTAGTAATTACGCAATCCGTCCCGCCAAACTTTTCGAGGGAGTTGAGCAGAGATTAACAATTTGTATTTTGCATAGAGACAAAAAACAAAAAAATATCACCTATTCAACAAAATACAACCAATGGTTTATGGGTGAACGACCAAATCTTTTTGAAAAGATTTCTTATGATGATATAACGCAATTAGCTTCTGAAAAGATTATCCCAAAATCAGGAAGTAATATTGCCACAAGAATTCTTGAAAAAATCACACATATCGATTCTGATGCTGTAGCCCTACACTTAGTGAATGAAAGCAAGAATAAATTATATTTTCATAGAACACCAGGTTACTGGATTAGGATGATGAATTTTCTACCATATTACAAGTCGCCTACAGCAGACAGATCGATATTCCATACCAGAGAATTATCAGTTTCAGACCCTGCCTACGCTAAATTTATCGGCGCGGTAATAAACAGCACCTTCTATTTTTTCAACTTTTTTGCTTTGGGAAACTGTCGAAATCTAACTTTAGATGATGTAAAGACTTTTCCACTTGGAAAGCCACAAAAAGAAA
>CAZIYY010000127.1:0-11285 GCA_964543585.1 uncultured Anaerolinea sp.
GTGTGTCCTACAACCCCGCCCCCGAACTCCCCGCCCTGCCTTATGCCTGTTGGCAGGCGCAGACAGACATAAGGCAGGGCGGGGAGTTCGGGGGCGGGGTTGTAGGGCACACCGAGACCATAACGTCGCAAGGTAGTTTCGTAGAACGCAGTATTGGCATTGCGTTTTTCAACGCAGGCACGGAAGTAATCGCGCAAGGCATCGAGCGTTCGTTTTTGATATTCTTTGAGTTGCATCGTTTACCTTATTCGGCGGGTTCGGCGGGCTAAAGCCCTGCCTCAGTTCGTGAAAGTCGGCTCAAGCCGACTCGCTCGTTAGCCCAAAGGGCTTCCACGTACTGAGCACGGGCTTTAGCCCAGCGGTTGCGCGGAGATTGCTTCGCCCACTCGCCGTTTAAGGCTCGGGGCTCGCAACACTTGCACCTGGCGCAAGTGCAGGTGTGACATCAGGAAGCCTTCACTTCATACGGTATCTGCCTGAATGTGATACCGAGTTCTCGCAACTTTTCTTCGCTCAATAGACAGCCATTTCCATAAATGACCTTTGCGCCTGCATGCTTGGGTAATGATTGCAGCATGGCGCGCGTGAGCACATTCCCGCCGTTGGCTTTTTTGTCTTTCAAAATTCCGTTGTACAGCAAATAGACAGCAGTGCCATTGTGAACGCCAAGCAGGGGTGGCTCAGACTTCCGAAGTCTTGGAGACTTCGGAAGTCTCTGCGGCAAGGGCTGACCTGTTTCGATGAAGTAAACATGTTGTGCCAGATCGTTGTATTTAACTTCTTCATCAATTTGACCATTGGCATCGAATAACGTTGCGCCCAATTCGCAATAGCGAAAACCGCCGCCTAATCCATCCTCATCATTAAAGCCATTGATTACTCGTTTAAGTCTTTCTGCCGCAATTGACTTAGCAATCTTTTCCTCCATCTCAATCAAGACAAATTTCCGTTGTCCGCCATCGTCTATATTCTGTTTTAGCACAGCATGACCAGTTGTGCCACTTCCAGCAAATGAGTCTAAAACAATATCATTAGAACGAGTCGAGATTTCAAGGATTCGCTGAATTAGGCGCGTGGGTTTTGGAGTTTGAAAAGGTATGTTGCCAAAGATACTTCTCAACTCTTCGACCGCCTCATGATTATGTCCAACCTCTTGATGAAACCATAATGTGCTTGGGGGCTTTGTTGCATTTTCATTTTGATATTGCTTGACATAGATTTGCCATCCAGCATCCGCCTTTATCCATTCAATAGCACCTTGTTTAGATAATCTATTGAAATGATTGATGTCCCCGCGCCATCGACCTTCTGAGCCATTGGGTCTGTATGGCAAAACTTCAAAATCATCTGGTGCTTTCACTGGATAAAAAAGATTTGGTCGGTCTTCTCGTCGTGCCCCGCTACCTTCTTTTCTCCATTGTCTTCTTCTGTAGAATTTTTTCACTTTTTCGTCAAAATGAGCAAACTGTTCAGCGTTTTGGGAAAACCCTACTCTGTTTACTTGATACTTATCCGATTTTTGATAAACAATAATGGTGTCGTGATCATTACTGAAACTTTTCGCGTCCATTCGAGGGCTATACACTTTTTGCCAAATAATATCTGCTATAAAGTTCTGAGAGCCAAATATTTCATCGAGCAGACATCTAAGCCTCGCCACTTCATTATCATCAATATTTATGAAAATCACACCGTCTTCCCTGAGCAATTCGCGCAATAACACTAATCGCGGATACATCATGCTTAACCATTTATCATGACGAGAAAGGTCTTCGGCTTCGCCGCCCACTACTTTGCCCAACCATGCTTTCATCTCAGGGCTGTTGACGTTATCGTTATACACCCAGCTTTCGTTACCCGTGTTGTAAGGCGGGTCAATGTAAATGCATTTCACCTGTCCCGCGTAATAGGGGAGCAGGGCTTTCAAGGCTTCGAGATTGTCTCCTTGTACGAGCAGGTTACCTGAGTCATCGCCAACGGACAACTTGTCAATGGGTTTGAGCAGGCGGAAAGGCACTTGTTTGTGATGGTTAACGACGGCGTCTTTGCCGATCCAGTTTAAGGTGGGCATATGGTTAGGAGTCTCCCGTGAATGAATTTTAGCATACAAGAAAACCCCCGTCTGCGCAGGTGCAGGGTCAATTCAGCAAGGTTACAGAGTTCCCAAGCTCTGTATGCCCGTTCTATCTATCCCGCCGTATGAGATAGTCCATATCCAGATCGACAGCGTGCGGACATCCAACCAAAGCCAGCGCCGTATCAAACTCTCGGCGTAACAGATCAAGAACCGCGCGCGCCCCAGCCTCGCCGTCAACTGCCAAACCCCACAAAACAGGTCGCCCTACCAACACCATCTTTGCGCCCAACGCCAGAGCTTTGACCACGTCCGTACCGCGACGGATTCCACCATCGACAATGATATCGAGACCAGTACCTCTCATGGCGGACACGATCTCTGGGAGCGCGTCAAGTGTTGCGATGACTCCATCAAGCTGACGACCGCCATGATTTGAGACGATGATTCCCCTCACGCCTGCCTGTGCGGCAAGGCGTGCATCCTCTGGATGGAGGACACCTTTCACGAAGACAGGCATCTGCACAGTCTTCACGAACCATTCAACATCGTGCCAGGTAAGTGACGGATCGATCTGCTCCTTGATAAAGCGAACCATCGGCGATTCATACTCTCCAGGAACAGCGGGCGGCAGGTTTAGATTTTGCATCGTGATTCCTGCAGGAAGTTCAAACTGGTTGCGGGAATCGCGCTCACGGCGGCCCAACACTGGCGTGTCAACCGTGAGAACAAGCGCGTGATAACCAGCAGTCCGTGCGCGTGCCGCGAGATCAATCGTGAGTTCACGGTTTTTGAATATGTACATCTGAAGCCATAGTGGACAAGAGGCGGCAGAAGCCACCTCTTCAAGGGATGTGGTTGACATGATGCTAAGACACATCACTGTACCACAGGCTCCCGCCGCGCGTGCGGTTGCCAGCTCACCATCGGAATGCATGAGTTTATGAAAAGCGCTAGGTGCGATGCCGATGGGGAGACTCAACGTGTCTTCCAGTATGTTCACACTGAGGTCACGCTGCTCGACGTTTACCATGAAACGCGGACGAAGCCGCCAATGATCATAGGCAAGCCGATTATCTGCAAGCGTAATCTCATCCCACGCGCCACCCGCAATATAATCATAGATCGAAGCCTCGAGGCGCTCGCGTGCCGCGCGCTCATAGTCATCGACGTTAAGAAGAGTTGTCATCATGCGTCTCCTGAGAAACAGATAGGTTGCCCGAATGATTGCCCACAGATAATTTGTCAATGGGCTTGAGCAGGCGGAAAGGCACTTGTTTGTGACGGTCAACGTCAGCCCTTTGCCGATCCAGTTTAGGGTGGGCATGAGGTAGGAGTCTCCCGAATGAATTTTAGCATACAAGAAACCCCCGTCCGTACAAGTCCCCGTATTGTGGGGGGCGCAAGTGCAAAACCGTTTCAGGAGGGAATATTGCTCACGCCGTCATCCTGGCGGCGCTGGGAACATGGTTTGAAAATATTACGAGAATCTTAAGAAAGCCTGTTGCTAAGCATATTCGCTTGACTTTCGTTATGCCATTCTGTACAATAATTATGCAGCGTAATCTTCAACAGAGTATGCGGTAGTTCAACTCCTAAAAAGAAAGGAGGTGAAGAAAATGGAAATGAAGGAAGATATGGTTATGATGAAAGACGGCAAAATGATGATGATGAAAAAAGATGGAATGATGATGCCGATGGACAAGGACATGATGATGTCGGACGGCACCAAAGTCATGATGGATGGCAAAGTCATGATGAAAGATGGCAAAACCATGATGATGATGGAAGGCGATTCCATGACCATGGACGGCAAGATGACCAAGATGGGTATGTGAAAACCTTCTTGGTCTTCATTTTTAATCCGCCCATATCTGCTGCAGATATGGGCGGACTTTTCATTGAGACGACCCTCCACCTCAGGGTGAGGGTCAGGCTGAGAAAGGCGCTTGTTCATGATGGTCAACCTCAGCCCTTTGCCGATCCAGTTTAAGGTGGGCATGAAGTAGGAGTCTCCCAAATGAATTTTAGCATACAAGAAAACCCCCGTCTGCGCAAGAGTGGGCAAACTTAAGCTGCTATTGGCAAACGGTATTAGCCAGCCCCGTGCCTTGAAGACTCTGCCCTAACATAGCGGCTAAACACGACTCCCAGCATGATACCTCCTGCAAGAGCAGCAGCCATCGTACCTGACGCGGCCGCCTTGGGCATAGCGGCATTTCCACTGCCCACGCGCATTCCCAATCTGTCCAGGATAATAAGAGTCACCAAAGCCGCGAGCACTGACGTTAGCCCTGTACTTGCGGCCAGCATCAGGCTGGCTTTCCAATTCATTAAAGCTAAACCGAGCAACAAGCCTGTGCTCACCGTTACACATAGAACAGTAATGCCCAGGATCAACCCAAACCGCACTTGCAATGAAAGATTGGATGGTGCATGCCCTTGAACCCATTGATCCAAAAACCCATTATAAAGAGCAAAGTCACCCACCCGAACCCCAGCCATCGTCGCTGCAGATAGCCACCACCACTGCCGATAGCCGCTGATTTTGCTTAAGAGGAAACCAAACCCAATGGCGCCAAGCATTTCTAATATCACAGGTGGCGCTAAATTGTCTCTAAAAAAGTTCACAAGACTATTAATCGGAGTCGAGGGTTTCCATCTCTGCGCGATTATTAACCAGAAATTGATTCCCGCAGGTAACCCTAAACACAACCCGGCAGTCAGGGTGCTTTGTAGAGCAATTTTCAAGTCACTTTTATAGAAGTGTTTGGGCGTCTCAAGTGGATAATGCTCCAGGGGCTTGATGGATGAGTCCATGCGGTTGATCTCCTTGTTGGTTAATATACACCATTCGGCTTTCCGAGGTTTCATCATCGCCAGCGGACAACTTGTCATTGCATGTGAGCAGGCGGAAAGGCACTTGTTTGTGATGGTCAACGTCAGCCCTTTACCGATCCAGTTTAAGGTGGGCATATAGTTAGGAGTCTCCCGAATGAATTTTAGCATACAAGAAAACCCTCGTCCGTGCAAGGTAAAATTCATCGCGAAAAGGCTGATCCCCATACGCGAATGTTCTCGCCTATATGCCAGGGTTGGACGGCAGACTGGAATTTCCGACCTTGGGTAAGAGCCAGTGGCAGTTTGCAAAGAAGCTGGGAAACCCAACCCCGCTTAGCCCTTATACATCTGTGTGACGGTAAAGCACGATCCCAGCACCGACGGTCCAAATCGAGATAATCAGCTGAGAGCCAATAAAACCAAACAAGCTAACGACACTATAGTCGAAGAGGTAAAAACCGGCTCCTGCCCATATGCCAAGCACGCCCCCTAGGATGGCGACGATGCTAATCCATCTCGGAAAGACGCCGCCCTGGATCATCGCCGCGCCATACAGCAAGGGCATCAAGCCCAAATACCAAAAGAAATAGGCACTTCCAGAGCCTATACCTAACTTGCTCATCAGCAGAGCCGCATACAAGGCCGCGGTTGCCTCAGTGGGGGGAGCGCTCAGCCATAGCTCGCTAGCCGCTTTCATGCCATAACCATCGACTACAAAGAAGACTGCCAAGAGGCCGGTGCCGATAATCGCGCTATAGGTCGCCAAAGTGGCGAGAAACCCTCCAGGCGTTTTGGCTAACGAATCAGAGATTGCAAGCAAGCCCCACAAAATTATTGCGCCCGCCACCAGGAACACAAAATGGTCTATGCTCCAACTCTGGTCGGTGGCAATCGTTTTGAGATGTGCGGCTGAGTCGTACTTAACCAGGTCCTTCGGGTGAAAGAGATTGGCAATCAAGGCCACCGAGCCGCCTGCAATGGCGCATATCGCGCCGATTCTGCGAAATGCCTGTCCTTGTGCGGTATTCATAAGGTTGTGTTCCTTTCGATACAAGAATTTGATTGTTGGCACGAACGCATTTGTTTGTGATGGTCAACGACAGCGTCTTTGCCGATCCAGTTTAAGGCGGACATGAGTAGGAATCTCCCGTGAATGCGAGCAAGCATACAAGAAAGCGCTCGTCCGCGCAAGTGTAAAAATATGACAGGTTTTCCCCAGTCACTTTTCCATCCCAGGCTGCGAGGATAACCCTTTCTGCTTGCCGTCCGAATGCCCAGAAGCAAGCTGCGTGACTCCAGAATCGTGATCTGTATCAAATGTAAATGTTGCATCCGCGCTCTTCGAGGCGCGTGAACCATTCCGGTATTGACTGGAATCGGTTCCAGCGCAGGTCGAGTTTCTCAAGATCCGTCAGGTTGCTCATGCCTGCTGGCAGAGAGTCCAGTTTGTTCGCTCGCAAATCCAGGAACCTGAGTCTTTTCAAGTCCCCAATCGATTCGGGGATGATAGTGAGATTGTTAAATCTCAAATCAAGGTCGGTGAGATTTGAGGCGTCGCCCAGCGAGCCTGGAAGCGATGCGATATGGTTTCCTTGCAGGATCAACTTTTTGAGATGTTTCATGGTACCCACTGACTCAGGCAATGAAGTCAACTCATTGTTCATGGCGTGCAGTTCTCTCAGATTGGATAAATTGCCAATCGAATGGGGCAAAGAGTTCAGCTGATTGTTATACAGCCTGAGTTCGATTAACTTTGACAGACTCCCGGTATTCTGAGGAAGCGAAGACAAGAGATTGTCGGTGATGTTCAGATAGATGAGTTCCCGTAAATTTTCAAGTGGAATTGGAATCGAGGTCAGAAGATTGTTGCTCAAATAGAGAAACTTTAGATTTACAAGCCTCCCCATTGCATTCGGCAAATTGATCAATTGATTGTGACCCAAGTCCAGCATCCGAAGGTTTACTAGATTGCCTATGCTTTCCGGTAGCGATGAAAATTTATTGTCCGCCAAATTCAACACTTCAAGGTTGGTTAACTGCCAAAGCGACTCGGGCAATTCGGTCAGTTGATTCTTGTATAAACTAAGAGAATTGAGACTCTTTTGTCCTCCAATTTCATTTGGAAGAGAGGCAAGATTCTTGTCATCCAGGTTCAGTTCCTTTTTATCCCCCAGTTCCTTGATGGAGAAGGAAACCCTGCCGGGATTTGATTGATGTCCCATAAATTCGATTGTAGCGCAAAACAAAGCCTCTCATGCAAGAGAAAGGCTCGACGGAATTGCTATCGGTTAATAAAATAACAAGTTCCTTACGATTTTATGAACCCTAAAAGTAACCCAGCTACGATTTGGCGGGATTGTTTTCCTTGAACTTTTGGTACCCTCTGCAAAGCGGATATAACAATACGATTACCAGAATCCAGACGAGGTAAACCGCTTCCAGACCAAGCCCGAAGTTGCTCAATCGTCCGGATGAAATTGCCGCGGCTGACAGGATGTA
This sequence comes from uncultured Anaerolinea sp., assembly GCA_964543585.1. Taxonomy (GTDB): domain Bacteria; phylum Chloroflexota; class Anaerolineae; order Anaerolineales; family Villigracilaceae; genus Defluviilinea. The sequence continues at coordinate 7,415 of CAZIYY010000127.1, forward strand.
CTCCCTCCAATCGCGGCCCGCGAAAACCAGCGCCAGCATGGCAAGGGCATGGATGAAATAAAGATGGATGACGTAGAAGAAGAAAGGCACTTTACCAAACACCACAATGGGGGTTGTGATTCGATGGCGTACAGTCTCCCTCAATGATAAAAGGATCAGTGCGGGTCCCATGGTCATCAGCAGGAAATGTAACGAAGGCGGGTACTTTGTCGTATTCAGGAACGACATGATCGTAAACATAGTGGTGCCTTGTGTGCTCCAGGGTCTCGGCTCGCCATATAAGTTGAATCCACGCAGAAGGAGGAACAGCAAAACTGCGCCCGCGCCGATCTGCAACAGCCATCGCCTTCTTCTTTCTTCACCGACATCTCCTGTGTAAAATCTTCCAAATACATACCCCAAAGCCATGAGCCCTAACCAGGGAATAATGGAATAATAAAGGCTGACCGTTGTGTTCCCCAGAAGGAGGGCTCTTGGTTGATGCAGTGCATACCAGATAAAATCCAGTGCAGTTTTTCCTTGCGCAGTAACCGGGTCTAATAGATTGTGCCCAAATACCAGCATTACTCCAATAGCAAAGATGGCCTGGATGGGCAGGTAAACTAAAACAGATAACACACTCATGCTGACCCCAATTGCCCAAATGACTTGAAGGATGCGAAAACTGTAAGTGAGGTCGAACGTCCATGCGAAATTGACGATGATCAACTCCGCAAAGATGAGCCAGATGCCGCGCGTGAATAAGCGCCAGGCAACTTTATTGAGGCTTGTCTTATTTGATCCGGAAAGAAATGCAGATGTGCCAGCCAGGAAAACAAAAACAGGCGCGCAGAAATGTGTGACCCAGCGCGTGAAGAACAGCAGGGGCGTGGTGGTAGCCAGGTTTGTCGGCTCTGAATACCACGTCCCGTACCCGAAGTACATGCGGACGTGATCCAGCGCCATGATAATCATGACGATGCCGCGCAGGAAATCAACGGACATGATTCGTTGAGATGGCGCGCTCCGTTTGTCGACTTGTCGTTCCATCCATTGCCCTGAAAGAATCAGGCTTCTGTGTCAGCCAGCCTGACTTTTAGAAACAGCCAGGGAGCTCCGAAGGTCATCCAAAGGGTTACCAACCCATAACGGGCATATCGCAAGATGTATCCCAAAACGGTTTCATCAGAAGCGATCATGCTGAAGACGACATCCAATCCAGTGTAGATCAAAAGTACGCCGATGATTCCGACCAAGTAGCTGACGATGCGTTGACCCCAATTGTCTGCTGGCTGAAAACGGGCGTTGACTCTCATCAAGGCGTATCCGGCGATTGACCCGAACAAGGCTCCCGCAAGCGTGAAGGAGTGAGTGATCGAACGCGCCTCAACGGCGAAATTGCTCCACGCAGCAGGATCGGGCGTCCCTGAGATGATTGACCGGATCAGCATCCCAAGCAGGATGATGCCGACCGATATGGCGAATCCGATTCCAATCTGCGCCGATAATGTTTTCGATCTTGCCCAGTTTGCGATTTGATTTGACTGCGTGGCGGCGAGCCACAATACGATGCCGCCGATCAACCAACCGAATAGCACATCATGCAGGAAGTGAACGCCTAAATACAAGCGCGATAAAGCGATGAAGAAAAGGACGAAACCCATGGCAATTCGGAACCAGGTCCGATTTGCGCGGTAGGCAAGATATCCGCCGACCGCAAGTGAGTCGCTGGCATGTGAAGATGGAATGCCGTATGACCCTTCCTCACCCAATTCCTTGACGCCTCCGATCCAATACGGACGCGGCTGGTGAAACAAAAGTTTGAACGAAGCCGCGACTACGTCAATGGAGATCAGGGTCAATAACGCCCGCATCCCCAGGCGTCTGTCTATTGCCCAGTATATGAATGGGATGATGAGCAGATAGAACTCAACGCGACCCAGAAAAGTGAAGAAGTTCATCACCCCATCGAGGGAAGGGCTAAACGTCTGCAATGCCTGGCTCAGGCGGATGCTGAATTGCTGTAATGCTTCCATGAAAATCGCCTCCTTGGGTAAAGTGATTGGTTATGTTCAACAACCTCACCGTACGCACTCAGCCAGAGAGACCACAGAGTCCTCTGAGTTTTTCGCTATTGTTTTCTCTGTGCGCTTGCGCAGTCTGTGGCAGATGCCTTTGCCGGCGTAAGGTGATTAACTACAATATTCGTTCCCTAGGGCTTATATCTCCACAACTCAACGCCCGCGCCATCCCCGCCGTCAGCGCGGAAGAACAGTTCGCCATTGCGATCAAACAGGTAGGCAGGATTTGAATTGCCTGCCTTGTTGATATCTGTCACGCGCGTGGCGTTTGTGCCGTCGTATTTCCACAACTCGTAGCCCGCTGTATCGCTGCCGACAGCGCCAAAGTACAGTGCGCCATTAAATAGAGTCAGAAAGGTTGGAGCCGAATCGCCCGCGCCGCTGTTGATATCCGCCGCGCGGGTGAAGTTCGTCCCGTCATATTTCCAAAGTTCAGTCCCTATACCGTCGTTTGCATTTGCGCTGAAATAGAGCGCGTTATTGAAGACGGTCAGGAAGGCTGGGCTGGAATTGCCCACCTCCGGGTTAATATCCGACACACGCGTGGCATTTGTTCCGTCAAACTTCCAAAGTTCCGTGCCCTTGCCATCATTGCTGGTGGCGCTAAAGTAGAGCGCGTTATTGAAAGCCATAAGATACGCCGGGTTTGAGTCGCCAGCCCCGCCGTGAATGTCAGCCACTCGGGTGGCGTTTGTGCCGTCATACTTCCAAAGTTCTATTCCCATGCCATCGTTGCCGTTGGCGCTAAAGTACAGGGCGTTATTGAAAACATACAGGTGGGAGGGGTTTGAATCACCCGCCCCATCGTTGATATCAGCCACGCGGCTGGGGGTTGTGCCATCAAACTTCCAGAGTTCAGCGCCTGTGGCGTCATTGCCGTTCGCCTTAAAGTAGAGCGCGCCATTGAACAAGGTCATGAAGGATGGCTCCGAACCGCCCGCGCCGGCGTTGATATCCGCAGCGCGGCTGGCTCCCAACGTGGTGTCGTATTTCCATAACTCGGCGCCTGCATTGTCGCTTCCTACAGCCCTGAAGTACAATGTTCCATTTAAGACGGCCAGATAAGCAGGATCGGAATTACCTGGGCCGCTGTTGATATCCGCGACCCGTTCCAATATTGTTGTGGCCGGCGTCGTAAGCCCAACGTCCAAAGTATAGTTTTTATTGGAGTTGACAAGAACGCTGACGATCTCAATGATGTAATCGCCGTTGGAGGGGATGGTGCCGCTCCATGTTACGGTTGTGTCCTGGGCTTTGAGCGCGCTTCCATTGGGAGCGTAGACTGCCAAAGCGAGTTCGTTGGCGGGACCCGTGACTTTGAGATTCAACGTCTGTCCCTGATTTGCGCTCAAGACGTAGCGGACTTTGCCTTGCGCAGGCACAACGCCCTGTAATGAGACGGTGTTGCTCGCGGGAAGAGTGATACGCATCGCATCTGTCGAAGGCGGAGGCTTGGTCCCGCCTGCGGAATTGCGCGGAATCTTGAGCAGAGTCCCGGTTGAAAGCGTCACGCCTTTGTTTGCTTCTTGCAAAACAGCGACATCCGCATTGAACTTCTGCGCAATGGAAATCCATGTGTCGCCCGCTACGACCGTGTAGGACACAACGCAGTCCTTTGGACCATAAATCGTTCCGTTGCTTCCTATGTTGGGGACGCTCAGCGTCGTACCCGGCAAAATGAAATTAGCATTGGCGACTTGTGGGTTTGCGTTACGCACCGCTGTGAAATCAGCGCCGTAACAGCGTGCGATCTGGATCATCCACTCGCCGTCCACCACTTTGTGCGAGATTGTGGAGCCTTTCGTCAAACT
>CAZIYY010000127.1:11295-15320 GCA_964543585.1 uncultured Anaerolinea sp.
GCCGGGGTTTGAAGTAACATTTGTATTCGTGATCGTAAATGTCGCAGGCTGGGCGACGCCTGCGACGCCGCCTGAGGCGGTCGCGCTGTTTGCCAGTTGGGCAACAGTCATGTCGTTTTGCGCGATGGCGTAGGGCGCAGTGCAGGTCACCGACTCGTTGGGTTGAAGCGTGGTGGTTGCCGCGCCGCAGTTGATCGGTCCACTGATGCGATTATCGTTGACGACAAATTGGACGGGGCCCAACGCCACGGTGCCCGTATTCTTAATAACATAGGTATATGTGATGGTTTGTCCCGCCTGGCTATATGTGGTTGGGTTGGCAGACTTGGTCAGTGTGAGCGTCTTATTCTCAGTCATTTTGACGACAGTAGTGAGAGCAGTCGAATCGACTGCGCCCACTTTGGCTGTCGCGACATTCGTGACCGAACCGGCATTGAGGTCCGCCTGGGTGATGGTGTAAGTTGAGGAGCAGATGATATTCTCGTTGGGATCAAGGTTGTTATCCCCGTTGCCAACGCTGTTGACGTTTGGGCAGGCGGGGACGGTTGTTTTGTTATCGACAACGGCCACGGGTCCCACCAGAGGCGCGCTTCCCCCGTTTGTTACCGTATAACCATAGTTGATGACCTGTCCGACGGCATTGAAGGCAGTTGTCGCGTTCAACACCTGGACGGTCAATCGCACCGCCGACTCCCCGGAGGCTGGGTCTATGAGTGTGCCTGGGTTATTGGATCCGCCGCCGAGATTGCAGGCGTATAGAACCAATATCGCAGCGATTGAAATCAGTGAGAAACGTATGAACTTGCCCATATCCACATCCTTTTCCTTATGTGACGGTCGCGGTTCGATGGGAAGAACGAATGATGGGTAAACGATTTCCTGGTTTGTGTGCTAAAAGTATAGCATTAATGGGAATAAAAGCAACCTGCAATTAGCGCGCTAAAAGTTCTGGTATAATCCCGGCTCGTGACTGGTCCTGCCCTACGGTCCCGGCTGTGGGCATGGAGACCTGCATAGTGCGGTGTTCCTGCCGCCATAATCCACAGAAAGGAAGCACACGTCATGCCTTTGCAGAAGGAAGTTAAGACCAAACTCATCACCGACTATCACCGTCATGATTCCGATACCGGCTCACCCGAAGTCCAGATCGCCATTATGACGGGACGTATCCAACAGTTGACCGATCACCTCAGGATCAACAAGAAGGATCAGTCCTGTCGGCGTGGGTTGCTCAAACTCGTTGGGCATCGCCGCAAAATGTTGACCTACCTGCGCCAGGTGGACTATCAACGTTATCTGGGCGTCACCGAGAGTTTGAAGTTGCGCCACAAGTAATAAAATAAGACCCTAAAGGTCTCCCAGACCTTTAGGGTCTTATTTAACCCTTACCCAACCCCTCTCCCGTTCGAGAGGGAGACATCCGCAGTCAGGAATTGAACAGCGCGAACAACAAGGCTTGTCCCCGCTTTTCAGTCCCTGACCACAGGCGGAATTGGATCTGGAGTGCAACGACTTGTCGTTGCATTGCACGAGCAAGTTCATGCACTCCAAAAATTACAGGAGACAATTTAATGAAACCCGAATCAAAAAAATATTCAACGACCATTGGGAAGAATGTCGTCACGTTCGAGACCGGCAAATTGGCTGGTCAGGCAGGCGGCGCGGTGACCTTTGGCACACCCGAGTCAATCGTCTTTGCAGCGGCAACCATGGGCGGCATGCGCGAAGGCATTGACTTCTTCCCTCTTCAAGTGGAATACGAAGAACGCATGTACGCCGGCGGCAAAATCCCTGGCTCGTTCTTCCGGCGCGAAGGACGCCCCGGCACAGATGCCATTCTCGTTTCGCGCCTCACCGACCGCCCGCTTCGCCCGCTCTTTCAGGATGGAATGCGAAATGAAGTACAAGTCATCATGTTCTCGCTTTCATCGGATGGCATCAACCCGCTCGACGTGCTTGCCATCAATGCCGCGTCCGCCGCGATCATGATCTCGGATATTCCGTGGAACGGACCCGTCGGCGCGGTGCGCGTGGGACGCGTGAACGGCGAGTTCGTCATCAACCCGACTTTTGCAGAGATCGAAACGTCCGATCTTGACCTTCGTATTGCCGGCACCAAAGACGCCATCCTCATGGTCGAATGTGGCGCCAACGAAATCCCGGAAGATGTAATGGTCGCCGCGCTCGAACTTGGTCACAAATCCATTCAGCCGCTGATTGAGTTGCAAATGAAAATGCAAGTCGAAGTGGGCAAGCCCAAACGCGAAGTTAAACTCGCTATCCCCAATGCTGACATCCGCAGGAAGGTTTTTGATCGTGTCAGCGCGCCGATGAACGAACTACTCGAAAAGCCTTTGACAAAAAATGAATTTTACGGCGGGATGACGACGATGAAAGACGCGGTCGTCTCCGAGATGTGTACTGTTCCCGAAGGCGCGTCCGCGTCAGACTACCCTTCGCTTGATTCTGTCCGAGAAGCCTTTGACCAGGCTGAACAGGATATTGTCCGCGAACGCATTCTAAGCATGGGCAAACGTCCCGATGGACGAACGCCGACTGACATCCGCCCGATTTGGTGTGAGGTCGGCATCTCGCCGCGCGCGCATGGCTCCGGCTTGTTCACACGCGGCGAGACTCAGATTTTGTCTTTCGCAACTTTAGCCACCTTGGGCGAAGCGCAGGAACTGGATAACCTCAGCCCGAACAAAGATAAGCGCTATATGCACCACTATAACTTCCCACCTTATTCCACAGGTGAGACAAAGCCTCTTCGGGGCCAGAGCAGGCGCGAGGTCGGGCATGGAGCGCTGGCGGAGCGCGCCTTGGAACCCGTCATCCCCGCGGAAGAATCCTTCCCGTATACCCTCCGTGTTGTGTCCGAAGCCTTATCTTCAAACGGATCAACTTCGATGGGATCAGTCTGCGGCTCCACACTCGCGTTGATGGACGCTGGCGTTCCGATCAAAGCCCCCGTCTCCGGCGTTGCGATGGGACTCGTCACAGACCCTTCGACAGGCTCAGGGCAGGCTGGCCGCTATAAAATTTTGACCGACATTCAAGGCACGGAAGATCACCTCGGCGACATGGATTTCAAAGTGGCTGGCACAGCGGCGGGCATCACCGCGTTGCAAATGGACATCAAGATTTCCGGCTTGAGCGCGCAGATGATGAAAGAAGCGCTTGAACAGGCTCACACGGCGCGCATGTCCATCATGGAAAAGATGCTGGCTGTTCTGCCAGAACCGCGCGCAGAGTTGAAAGAGCATGCCCCGCGCATCATCACTGTAAAAATTCCTGTTGATAAGATCGGGGCGTTGATCGGACCCGGCGGAAAGAATATCCGCTCCTTGCAGGAAGAGACCGGCACAAAGATTGACATCGAAGAAGACGGCACAGTTTATATCGCTTCGACCAATAGCGCGGGCGCAAAGATCGCGCAGGAACGCGTGGCGGGTCTCGGCGAAGAGGCAGTGATCGGTAATATCTACACAGGCAAGGTCGTGCGCATCGCAGACTTCGGCGCGTTCGTTGAAATTCTGCCCGGCATGGATGGACTCGTCCATATCTCGCAGTTGGACAGCACACGCGTGAACAGAGTGGAAGATGTTGTCAACATGGGCGATGAAATCACCGTGATGGTGACGGATATTGACGGACAGGGCAAGATCAGACTTTCACGTCAAGCCGTGCTCGAAGGCTGGACCGCCCAGGAAGCGCGTGAGAAGGATGGACCGCGCAGAAGCAGCGGGCCACGCCCGGGCGGCGGAGACCGAGGCGGACGCGGCGGCGATCGCGGGGGTCCTTCGTCAGGCTCAGGACGTGGTGGCAGTGGTGACCGTGGTGGACGGAGATAAGGTTAAGTAAACAGGTAGATAAGTAGATAAAGCGGACGAAGTCTCCTTCGTCCGTCTTTTTATTCTTATAAGTGAAATCGAGCTATCGGTTCGCCGTGAATCTGGCTACGCACTTAGTCTAGTACTCTACTAAATTGAATATTTGCATAGATTATACTAGGCGAATGACTA
>CAZIYY010000128.1:0-14018 GCA_964543585.1 uncultured Anaerolinea sp.
GGCTTTGGTTTACAACATTCATCGCTAGTTCACTTTATCTTTGCAACAGAGCATTTTTTAATAATACCTTCGGGATGTTCTACGTTTAATCAGCAGGTGCTGCTTCTGCTTCCGCCTCCGCTTCATTCGCGGACCCTTCGACGGGCTCAGGGCGGCACTGGGCGTTGGCGCGGCTTACGAAAAACAGCGCGGGTGTCAGAAGCAGACTCGAAGTCACGAGCGACGCGACGGCTGATCCAAGCGCGGCGATCCCAGCGATGATGGGTCCGCCCGTCATCTGCCCGATGGAATCCACCTGCCCGAACATCGAATGGACCGTGGCGCGTACGTTGGAATCCAGTTTGTGATTGACCCACGCGGTCTGCAATGGTATGCGGATGTCGCGCAAAACGTCTATCACGAGATACAAACCCAGAGTTAGAAGAAGAAGCGACGAGAGCGCAAATCCAAGCATCGCAACAGAGATCAATCCCGTCACGATCAGCATGGCGCGTCCAATCGCCAGCGGGCTGGTCGAATCTACACGCTTCTCCACAAAGCGGACGGCGAGAATGGTGAGAACCGCGCCCGCGCCGCGTAGGGCGGCAAAGAACGCAACCTGATTGTTCCCGAAAAGAACGGGCAACTCAAAGTTATCGAGCAGATGCTTGACCCACAAACGGTCGAAGCCTTCGCTATACAATCCGTAGAACAGACCGATGAAGACAATGTTCATCAGCCGCGGCTTCGAGCGCACGGTGTTCACGCCTTGTTTGAAGGTATGCCACAGGTGCTGCCACGTGTTGCGGTCTTCGCGCGGCGTGGGATGAAACCCTGTCTCGGGCATGATGACGATGAGCGTGATGCCGATCAGCAGCACACCGAGCGCGCCGACTTGAATTGGCAGGGCGACATTGTTCGCGCCAATGAGCATTGCCAGTCCGATGCCGATGAGGGATGCAAACAGTCCAACCTGTGTTGCGCGCAGAAAAAGTTTATTGGCGTCGTCTTCGCCGATCTCGTCTGTGATCCATGCCTGCGTTGCGCCTGACGTAAAGGTATAGCCCAATCCCCAAATGACTTGCGCGAGCAAAATGGGAATGAACGCGGGAAAGAATCCTTCCACGAGAAAGCCCACTCCCATCAAGACGTAACCGATGATGATGGACAACCTGCGGGAAAATACATCCGCGACAATACCCGTTGGCACTTCAAACAGGAACGCCGAGACTTCAAGCGTTGTGCCGACAAGAATCAATTGGACGGGCGTCAGTCCCGCGACGGTCGCTTCATACAGTGACGTGACGACGAACATCATCGAAAAGAACGCCCACGCGCTGAATTCGATGAAGAGATAAACAAACCTTGCATTTAACTTTAGGCGTCGAAACATAATTTACCTTTATGTCTTGCTGCTATTAACGGGAAAGCCCAAAGCCTCAGCCACTGATTTCACGGATTGTCACGGATTTCTTCTTTGATTTATTTGATGACTCTGCGGTGTTCGAGGGAGCCTGCGCCGAAGTTGAGTAGGAGGGCGAGGCGCAGACCCGTCGCGGTGAGGTAGTGCATGGCTTGGGCTTGATGGCTGGCGTTGAATTTGGAAACGGCTTTGATTTCGACGATGAACTTTCCAGCAACCACAAGGTCTGCCTCATAGATGCCAACGACAACATCCTTATAAGTCACGGGCAGTTTTACTTTGCGCTCGAATGGAATCCCGCGCAGGGTTAATTCTCTTTCGAGCGCGGCTTGATAAACTGCCTCCAAAAATCCCGATCCAAGAATTTGATGGATTTCCATCGCCGCGCCGATGACCGCGAATGTCAACTCTTTGTATAGCAACTCAACCACAGCTCCTCCAAAAATAAAACCAATCCGTGTAAATCGGTGAAATCCGTGGCTAAGAATTTTCTCACCGCGATGTAATCCCGCCCAAGGCAGGCGAGTCACTGTTATGCAATCGGATAGATATTCGAGACTTTTTTGGGAAACAACGCGTTGATCAGGACATGGACATCCTCATCGTCGCACCAGCAATCGGGAAAGGCGTAATGCAGCTCTTCACAACTGCGATAACCGAAGAGCATTTGCAGGAAGGTCAGGTTGGGGAAGGCAATATTCCCGCCATCTTTTGAGGTCGGCTTCCATGATTCGATGGTCGTGATGTGTCCATGTTCAATAACCAATCGCAACCCACTGCGGTAAAAACTGATGTTTACTTCGCGGCTATAGCCTGTTGCTATCGATTCGACTAATCGCTTTTCCAACGCGGGCTTGATGTGATTCAGGAAGCCTGCCAGGTCGGGCACGCGCACATACCACGCATACGAACCGCGCACATCGGGCAGGCGGTCTTTTATCGCTTCGTATACGGGATGCTGTTCCCCAAGCGCGAATCCAAATGATATACAGGTTTTTCCATCGCGTTTTGCATACTCCTGTCCTGTTCGCCATAGATAGCGCACCACTGACGGAGTCACATCCAGCCACGATGCGCCAGATTTCAATTCATAAAAATAAGCCGTAAGGATTCCATTGCCTGCAAAACTTAGATGTTTGAGATAACCGACGGACTCGCCTGTCTTATCTTCGATGATGCGCGTCAGGGTGTAGGCATGTTCAATGTCCTGCCTGCTCAAATCATAACGGAACAATTCGGGCGTGCGTTCACAGACGATCAGGTTCCGTTTACGAATTTCATCATATGTTCGGGCGATGAACGGCAGGTCCACTTCCTGTGCGGGGCGAATGTGATACGACTCTTGTTCACCCTCTTTCAATTTTGGCACGTGGGCTTCATGCCCATAACGGCGTCCGTCCAGGTCAATCGCCATCTCATAACCGAACTGGCGATAATAAAACGGAATGCCTGTAATAGCTTGTATCATTTCGCCGCGTTCCCTGCTCCATTGATGGACCTCCTCGAATTGCAGGCGCACGAGTCCGCGGTTGCGAAATTCGGGCAGGGTGCCAACCAGCTCGATTCGCCCCACGCCAAATTTGATCCCTTCATAAGACCACGTTTGCGAGATCAAATTCAAAGTGGAGACGATACGCCCACTCGATGTTTCTTCGACGACGGTGAAATCATTGGGGTTGAATGTTGGGTGAGGTCTTATGAGCAGGTCGCGAGTCCAGGCGGCGATGTAAAGATCGGGTTGGTCGAATCCCTCGTCGCTTTGAATGCGCCCGCAAAAATCGGCAAGGGCCTCTGCGTCCTCAGAAGATGAGTGGCGCAGGATCAAGCCGTTGCCCAAATCGCGGATCATATTTTTTGTTTGAGTGAACATGGTTCTGTCCTATCAGTGACCGCCCAATCATAAAGACAGCCACTTAGAGTAATACCCTTACTTGTTTCAATGCGGATTCAGTATCTTTGAAATGAATGCCCTTCATGCCGATTTTTTCACAAGCCTCGATGTTTTCGATGAAGTCATCCACGAAGACCGCTTCCTTTGCTTTGACTTGAAGTTGATCCAGCGCAATTTGGAAGATCCTCGCTTCGGGTTTTGCCACGCCCACCTCTGCCGAGATGATCATATGATGAAACGCATCGTCAAATTTTTCGCGCACGGTGTAATCTCGCAATCCGCTCCAGGCATTGCTGATGAGTCCAACTTTATATTTCGGTTTGAGCGACCTGAGAAAATCCAGGATGCCCAGGTCTATAACATCGCCTGCAAAAAATTCATCGCGGATACGTTCGTATTCGTTGACAGGTCGTTTGAGCATTCGCATGACGTTGTGCCAGTGCTCTTCCTCTGTGATCTGCCCAACTGTCGCACGCGCTCCAGAGGCATTGGCGCCAAAGCCAAATATTATCCTTTCGATATCTTCATAGTCCATGCCAAATTTTTCAGCAAGATGCTGGCGCGGCGCCTGAAATTCCGTGCGGAGGATGACCCCGCCCAGATCGAAGAAGACCGCGCGTATCGTCATTCGCTTTTCTTTGCAGGCGTTTTCACTGCAGATTTGGAAGTTGGCTTTGCTTGCCCCTTCCCCGATTGGCGACTGCGCGGGGATGCTGCTGCCGCTGGTTTCTGTGTTATCTCTTTCTTGGCCGCGGGCTTTTCTTTCACGGGGGCGGGCCCAGGTTTGGATTCCGCTTGTTCAACAGGAGCAGGCGCCAGCTTAGACACTGGCGCGGGTTGTTGCGGGTGCGCAGCCATTTCCACTTCCAATTCCTTTAAGGCATCCCTCCAATTTGGGAGGAAGATTTCCATGCGCTGGCGCGGAATATTTGTGGCGCGCCTGCAACGCGGACAATGCGCGTCGTAGTGATTCAAGTTTTCGGCTTGCATATGCTGTAATGCGGCAAGCATTTCATTGCGGCCGATTGCATAAGGTGTCTGGCAGAAAGCACAGCGGATGTTCATAGCGTCTCCTTGCGGTTAATCGCGAGTATGTTAAAGGGATTGTACACTGATTCCCCGCCAGGTCGGAGCTCCTTCTCAAAACGATCAAAAGCCTGGTGAACTTGCCCGCCGGCAGTGAGGCAATCAACTGTTCCTGTATCAGCGTTTTCATTTTCATGCTCCTATTACTGTATCTCCAGTTCTGTCAGCGACTCTACTGCCAATTCCTTACCCGGGCGGAATTCCTTTTCATACTGGTTGAATTGACGGAGCACACGCATGCCCGCGCGCTCATACAAGCGCAGTGCGCCCGTGAGGCTGTCCGCATCAACACCAAGAGCGGCGCGCTTTTTACCATCGGCATAAAATGCGGCAAAGGCATGTTTGAGCAGGGCATAGCCCAGCCCGCGTTTGCGCCAGGCGCGTCGTACACCCAATTCATTGACCCATCCGCTTTCAGGATCTTCAGCATCTTCGCGGCGGCAAATACAGATGCCAGCCATTTCATTTCCGTCCACGGCAACAAACCAAAAACGCGGATCGTAAGCAGGGTCTTCGATGAAATTGTGTTTGAAATCGGCAAGTCCTTTTTCAAAAGGCGGAGCGATGAAACCGAAATGATCTTTGAAAGAATCGACCACCGTAAGATAGACCGCTTCGATTTCTGTCTCAGGATCGTAAGGGCGCACAGTGATGCCCTCGGGAAAGGATGAAACTTCGGGAGGAGAATCCAAATCCGTGACCATGCGATAGAAGGAACGGATATGCTTCCACCCCAGTCCGTCAAAGAGCGCCAGTCCATTTTTGTTGTGTGCTTCGGCGCCCGAACGCGGTGCAACGCGTAATTCAGGCTCGCATTTATCAAGTGCAAGTCGTGCGTGATCTTCAGCCCAGGTAACAATATGACCGCCAATCCCTTTGTCCCAATGTTTAGGGTGAACACAGCCAAAGATCCAGGGGTGAACCGGCGGCTCCTGATTCAGCCAACATTCCACAAATGCGACCAGTTGACGATTGGGCGCAAAGACCAAACGGAGATCAGTTTCCGGATTGAAGCCATCATTCAACCAATCCACGCGCAATAATTCAGGGTCGGTCAGATCATCACATCCGTTCATATGTTGTGAGTGAATATTTAATAGATCAAAGGCAATTTCATAATCTTCAAGTTTTCCGCTGCGTGCTGTGTAGCCCGCAGGCAGGGGAAGAATCTTGTTATCCATTTTATTCCATCCATTCTTCGCGCAGGACTCCCATGAACAACATATCCCATCGGCGCCCTTCGCGGTGTAAAAATTTTCGAACTCGGCCCTCATGGCGGAAGCCCGCCTTTTCATAGGAACGGATGGCGCGCGGGTTATACTCGAAAACCGTCAAGGTGACGCGGCGCAGGTTCACTTCCGTGAATGCGTAACGCAGGATCAGACGCATCACATCCGTGCCATAGCCTTTGCCCCAGAACTCGCGTTCGCCGATGCCGAGACTCACAAACGCATCACGCCCCGTCCAGTTGTGCGCATCCAGATTAATATCGCCAAGCAGTTTATCATCCTCAAGTGTGCGAATACTGAACCAGTGCTGGTTGACCTTCTGCTCTTCGAATGCCCTTTCCAGGGATCTCTGAAAAACTTTTTGCGAATCCAAGCGGATCGAACCCGAATCGAGCAGGCGCATGAACTCCGAATCGCAGCCCCAGCGCGCAAAAGCTTTCCCAAGTTCTTCAGGATCCAGTGCGCTCAAACGCACAAGTTCGCCCTTTAGAATATCCTTCATGTGTTCTCTCCGTTTTGCATCCGCAACCACTCGTGGCGCAGGATTCCCATCCAAAAAGAATCATAACGTTTACCCTCTCGCATCAGGTCTTTTCGGGTGCGCCCTTCAAGGTGAAAACCTGCCTTCTCATAAGACCGCATTGCGCGCGGATTGTATTCATGCAAGCCAAGCGAGACACGATGCGCGTTCAACTCGGTAAAGGCATATTGCAGGCATAATTTCATCGCGTCCGTGCCATAGCCTCTGCCCCAGTAATCGCGTTCGCCAATACCGATGCCGACCATTACATCCTGGTGGATCAAATCAAACCGCAAGCCGAGAAAGCCGATCAGACTGTCGCCATCCAACGCACGAATCGAAAAGAAATAACGCTCGGGTTGGAAGCCCTCTTCAACATTTTTCTCGATCCATTCCTTGATCTTTTTCTCCGAAGCCATTTCAGCCGGGTCGCTGTCAGCCAGCCGATGGAATTCACTATCGAGTTGCCAGCGCGCGCCATGCTTGGCACGAAACTCCGGCTCTTCAGATGTCAGGCGGACAAGTTCTCCGCGAAATAAACCTTTCATCACATTCTCCTTTGGGATGATCCTGACCTGCACTCCCTGGCACCGTCTCGAAGAGACCAGGGCAGGTGTGCGTCAGGTGCAATTGTCGACCACGCTCAGGACGCTTCGCCCTACGTTTGAGCCTGATTCACCCATTCATCTTTTAGCAACCCAAAGACGAGCAGGTCCCACCTGCGCCCCTCGCGTTCGAGAGCCTGGCGTCGGCGAACTTCCTCCACGAAGCCGAATTTCTTCAACAACGCAAGCGCGGCTTCGTTATATTCAGGCACGTTCGCGGTGACGCGGAATAAATTTAATTCTGCGAACGCAAAACGGAGCAACATGCGCAGCACCTGCGAACCATATCCTTTGCGCTGATCTTCGACAGAACCAATGCCAAGATGGATAAAGGCATTGCTGTTCGTCCACTCGATGCGTTGGATCATGGCTTTGCCGATCAACCTGTCGTCGGCTTTGGCGCGGATCATGAAGTGATACAGATTTCCATCCTCCTCAATCTTCTTCTCCAATTTCTCATACTGCTTTTTGATGATCGCCGCGGACATGGGGCGCGCGGGAACAATATCCCACATACGCATGAACTCGGAGTCATGCGTCCATCTGGATTCGATCTCGGGATCCTTCTCGTGGTCAATTGGACCGAAGCGAACATCTGTGCCTTCGAATAATTGAGTCTGAATGTCGAACATGTTTTTCTCCTAGCCCTTACTCTGCCCTCTCTCATTGGAAAAGTGGAATAAGGAAATAAAAACAGCCACGGGCGGGTGCGCCGTGGCTGTTAATGTACTGCGTGTAAGTTAACAGGAAATTGGCGCACTTCGAGAATCGACAGTAGCACTTTCAGGTATGCTGAAAGATGCCAAAAAGATCGTAACGATATTCATTGTCATGGGTCGTGCGCCTCCTTTCTGTAAAATTTGCTATCAAATTGAGTGTAACATGTCGGCTTGAATCACGTCAAGTTAACAAGAACGAAAGGAATCTCTAATGGTTGCCTGGAAAAATAACTCAGATACCATCCCCCTCCACACGGTGCTGATCATCTCCGATCAACCTGAGAACGTCAATGTCTGGGATACCCTCTTTAACCAGAGGAATTGTATTGTCCTTTCCGAATCGAACGCTTCGGATGCCCTGCAAAGCGCAAGGCTGGTCGGTCCCTCATTAATGTTGATTGATATGCAATTATCCAAATATGAACGCACTGCCCTGCTCAAAGGTTTGCGTTCAGCCAGCCGAGGCCCAATCCTGATGCTTATTTCCGCAAATACGGTTGATGAAATTATAGAAGCCAATCAGGCCGGCGCGGATGAGTGTCTTGTTAAACCCGTGAACCCTGCGGTGCTGGTGATCAAGGCAATGGCCTGGCTTGGGCATGGTCAGCGAACCGAAAGAGTCCCCGCCATGATGGGGGTGACTTTATAAGTCACCCTTTTGCTCTTCTCCCTCTCCTCCTTTTTGATGCCAAGGCTCCCGTGAACTTCACGGGAGTTTTGGTTTTTTGAGACCAGTTCAGGGGCCGATAAAGCCCGCTTGTAGATCGCTCAGGGTTTGTTCGACTAGGCGCTGTTTTCCGAGGGAGAGAAGGCTCGGGTCGATATCGCCCAGTCCAAGGGGAGATTGAACCGTGACCCCACCCTGCCCGTTAATCAAGCTGGGCCAGGCATTTTGAATCGCTTTGATCACATCCGGTTGAATGGTCATCACCCAGCCTGCGGGGCGCTGCTCCGGGGTTGTCGTTCCAATCATAGATGCGCCTGTCGTGCCAATGTAGGTTGCCAGGTCGGAAGTGGCAATATCAGGATGAAGGTAAATCGTGCGAACTTTATATTGCAACATCAAGATATCCGCATACGCATCATAGTTGGCTTCATCTTCATCGGCAGGGATTTCGATATATTGAGGGAACGTCCACGGCAGATAAAAGTATGGACGGCACATCCCGCAATAGAATGTCATGCCGCTGGCATAGGCATTCAAGGCGCGCAGGGCATCGGCGTTATCCTTGGGGATCATCATGCCGATGCGGTAATCGTCGGTGATCAGGGCAGCAGTATAGCCTGCGAGGAATGCTGAAATATCTGATTGCGAATTATTTCCCAACACACTGACGTTGCCGCCCGGGGTTATATCGGGAATGTTGATCGCAAGGAATTGGACTTGGGGCGCGGCCGCGGCAAGAGCGGCAATTCCAAAATCAGGTGGCAGCGCAATCACCACTTTCAGGCCCGGTTCGAGATCGACAGGTGTCAATGTATTACGCACCTGAAAACGAAATCCCGATGCCTGCGCCAGGTCGTAGACGGTTTTCTGGTAAAGGTTTGAAGTGTCGGCATCCAGGTTCGCGGGAATCACTAAAATGGCAAGCGGTACGACAGGGGTGGCGGTAAGCGTGGGAGGGACAATCTGAGTATTTGTTGGGATTGGCGTGGATGTGGCGGCAGGCTCACCCGCCCCACATGCGCTTAGAATAACGGCGATGACAACGAAAAGAATGGCGAATCTTGGACGCACAGGTTTTCTCCGATTTTAAGAATGGCCGAATTATACACGTTGATTGAAACATAAAACCCGCGCTCCCGCGCGGGTTTCGTGTTCACTGAATTATCGCTTCTTTATCTGGATGTGATGCTGATCTTCTTCGGTCGGGCAGATTCGGCTTTTGGCAGTTTCAGCGTTAACACGCCCTCGGCGATCTTCGCTTCGACGTGTTCCGCGTCGATAACGGTGGGCAGGCGCAAACTCCGTGTAAATGATCCGTGAGGCAGTTCCTGCAAGAGATATTCGCTCTCCTCCATTTTGTACTCGCCTTCAATGCGGATCACATCATCCAATACCTGAATGTTCAGGTCTTCGGACTTGAGTCCCGGCACGAGTGCGGAAAGAACGTAAGCGTCATCTTCTTCGCGGATATTTACGCCAAGCGCGTGTTGATCATTTCCAGACCAGCGACGAACGGTGCGGCGATACGGATATGGGTGTAAATAGAAAGTCATTTTTTATCTCCTTTATCAATAATTGAATTGTGCATAGTTTAATAGGAGCATGTTAGAAAAAAGATAAAGTGTTATAGAATTTATATAAGAAAATCCCCCGCGGAAAATTCCGCGGGGGATTTTTGAATATGAATTCCAACGGCACATTTGCCCTTCAGGCAGCAGGACGAAAGTTATCTGCGCTCCTACTTCTGTGCGTAGTAGATGAACTGGAAGAACAGGCCGGGTATATTAGACGGGTCACGCATGTCCGTCCAGGCCATATGCGCCTTGCCGTCCGGGCCGTAGGAAATGTTGATGTAGTCGCCGTGGAAGGTGGCGCAGGTCTCGCAACCCAATACTCCGGACCGGAAGTACCGCGAATGGGTCGGGTCTGAGGGCGCCGTGCTAACGATCATCTTTACGAGCGAACCGGGCGCACCATCCGCCAGGGACGCGTTGTAGAGAGCGCCGTTCGTAGCGCCGCGGTCGTTGTAGAGGATGCCGATGTTTCCATTCGTCGGGTTGACGTCCACCCAGGGGAACCACTGGTCGCCTGCGGCCGAATCGACCAGCGTTGGGCCACTCCAGGAGCCACCGCCGTTCGAGGAGACCATCAGGAAGACATCGATGTTCGTGACCGGTGCTGCCGAGTCGTGCGTTCCGTTGCGGTTGTCACTGAAGACGAGGTAGAGTTTTCCGTCTGTTGGGCTAGCAACGATGTTGCCAGCGGAGTTGACCCGCAGTTGATAGCCCGTCAGCGTTTGGCGGCCGTTGACGTTGATTGGGTAATCGCGCGAGCCATCCTCCATTCCAACAACGAACGTCGGGCTTGACCACGTTCGCCCACCGTTCGTTGACTTGACTAACAGGTATTGATCGTCGGCGCTCTCGTCTGCCTCCCAGAGCGACTGGTTCTGCTCGTTCTCGAAGGCGACATAGACGGTGCCATTGGGACCGACTGTTGGCACTGAGAACTGGTTCTGGTCGCACTGGCCCGCTGCACCAGAGACCTGGAACGTGCAGAGCGCCGCATTCGAGCCAGAGATCTCCTGTGCCTTCGTCCAGTGCTTGCCGCCGTCGTCGGAGTGTGACTCGAAGATCGCTGACGACTGGTACGCTCCCTTGATAGAGGCGAACTTCGACCACGTCAGGTACGTACGGCCGTAGAACGGCGACGACGGGTTGTTGTCGGTGACGATCCACTCCTTGTCGTTGAAGAGCTGCGTGTTTGAGAGGTCGCAGCCAACTCCAGAGTCAACCACCACGGGCGGCAGCCATGTGATGCCGCCGTCGGTCGAGACGGAGGCGGTCAGGTCGCCTCGACAAGCCTCACCTGTGGGTAGCTGGAACGAGTAATTCAGCGACGTGTGGATCACAGTCCCGTGCTTGATGTCAAACACTGTGACGGGATCACTGCCGGTCTGCTGCGGGTTGTTGCGCGACATGTTCCCGGTTGTCCACGTAGCCGCATTGTTGAGCGTGGTGTAGAACTGGTCGCAACACGTTCCATAGTCGTTCGAGCTTGCGACCATGTTCAGCGCGTTCGCCGGGTTGACCTCGATGTCTGGCTCGTTGTTCGGGAACGGGTCATCGCAGTCGAGATTCGTGTTCGCGCCGCCGCTCGCAACGATGCACTCGAACTGCGAGTGAGGTCCATGTTGCTTCTCATAGCCGAAGGCCTCCCAAGACACCGTGCGCTTCATAGCCATGCCAGCCTCAGGGAAGGATGGCCGAGCGCCAGCGGGCACGATTAAAGCGGCCAACAGAACAAGCACAACGAGCAAGGCAAATGTTGTCTTGTGTTTCATATGGTTTCTCCTTAAATTTAGAAAACTGAACAATCGTTGGCGATGTTATTGCAGATAAATATCAGTATAGATTTGCTTCACAACACCTCCTTTGCAAAAAGTAACCGCCGAATAAGAACTTCGGCGGTCTGGCGGTCTTCCAATCTCTACGCATCAGACCGGAAGATCCATGACTTTGCGTCCCCGTCTCGCGGCGGGTTTGCCTTTTCTATACATAAATCATTATAGTCAACTGGAGAAAAAAGGCAAGTAGGTTGTAACCTTTTGATTCAAAGGAAAAACCTATAGAATTTTTTCGCGAAAATCCTCCGCAGGAAACTGCGGAGGATTTTCAAAATAAAGATTGTTTTTGGGATGTTGGGTTTTGGGCGTAAACCAAATAAATCGAAACGCCCTAGATCATCAGCTTCGTCCAATCCATTAATCGAAGGCTGGACCTGTTAACCACATCGATTAAGGCAGCGGAATTGATATAGTGACCGCGTCTTGATTGGGCGAGGTTACACCGGGCTGTCCGCGGAAGTCGGTCCAGATCGGGTGTGCGACATTGTCAGAGCCAATCGCCACGCCAGTGTATTCGCCTTCAATGCGGATCACATCATCCAATACCTGAATGTTCAGGTCTTCGGACTTGAGTCCCGGCACGAGTGCGGAAAGAACGTAAGCGTCATCTTCTTCGCGAATGTTGATCCCAAGAGTGTGTTCGTTGCTCTCAACCCAACGCCGCGCAATGCGGCGATGGGGCCTGCCCTGAGCCGCAGTGTTGAGCCTGTCGAGGTGATAGTTGAAGGGATGGGGGTGTAAATAGAAAGTCATGGTTTATTTCCTTTATCAATCATTGAATTGGGTATAGTTTAGTTTGGAATTGTAGGAAAAGAGATAAAGGCATATAGAATTTGTATAAGAAAAGGGGCCGTCGTTTGACGACCCCTTGAAAAGCTACAAGTCGTTCAGGCAATCACTATTTTAGGGCGCGGTAATTGACCAGATGCCGCGACCATGCGTTGCCGCGTAGAGCAAGCCATCCGGACCGACAGTCAGATCCATCACAGTAGTGATTGGCAAGCCCGAGCCAAGGCGTGACCAGGTGGCGCCGCCATCCGTTGAGAGGAGGGTGGCGAGGTCAGTTGCGACGATGAGTTTGCCTCCGCGAATGACGATGTCATTGACTGGGACATCGGGGAAGTTTCCGCTGGCATCCGTCCAATTGGCGCCGCCATCGGTCGTCTTCCAAATATGGCCGAGGCCTACTCCGGGACCTTCCGTCCAACGTCGTGAGAACCCATTGAAACCGACGTAAACTGTATTACCAGTTGCATCAGCAGGGTCAATCGCGACCGAGGCAATGTAGCGATTCGGCATACTAGCGGGCAGACTTACTTGATGCCAGGTTCCGCCTGCATTGGTCGAGATGCCGCGCGCGAAGCCAGCATTGTTGCAGATACCGCACCAGGCAGTCCAGATCACGTCATTGCGGCTTGATATCGCGGTGGTCGAGTGACCCGCGCCTTGATTAAACGCATTTGTCCACTCAGAGCCGCTCTGAAGTGCGAAGCCGTTGGCATACGTCCAGATGTATTGTCCACCAGCGACCCAGTGATCTTTGTTCACACCATCTGCTCGGAACGGAGCGATGAAGCGTGGATTGGGATCACCCGGCGCAACATCACGGACTGCATTGGTAGTGCCATCGGAACGGCCACAATTCGTCGTTATCCATAGATCGAGGAAGACATACTCATCGAGGATCTTACAGCCGTCATCTGGGTCAACAAGGATGTCGCCGCCGTCACCGCCGAATGGCGATCCCATCGTTCCGCTCGAATCTTCGGGCAGGAGGAGTGAGCCGCCATTATCCTGGAGACCGCCTGCGACCGCGACGCCTCCGGGAACCTTACCAACACCAACCGCGTAATATTGCAACAATCGCAGACTGGCGTTCAGGCTCTGCCATCCACCACTGCCATCGAGGTTGCGCGCATACACGCCGCCGTCATTCCCGACATACACTTTGCCGTTGGCAATTGCCACCGAGTGCTGGTCAGGATGTGTTGTCTTCGCGCAGGTGTTCTGTGAATCGAAAATCGACCAGCATTTGAATTCGAAATTCCAATAAGGACCGATCGCATTCCAATGCACACCGGCATCTTTTGTTTCGAAGACTTCCTCCAACCCAACGTAAACGTGCTTCGAATTGGCGGGATCGACGATGACGAAGTTGTTATACCAGGCTTGAATACCGGGTCGGTAGCCAACATAGTTCTTCAGGGCGGACCCTGAACCAGCCAGTTTCTGATTGTCGGCGATCTTATTCCACGGACCTGTAACGTTGCCGGTCGGCGAGTCATAGACTCCACCCAGCACAGTTTGCTTGTTATGAGTGTACATGGTAATCGATTCGACAACTGCATACAGGTGCTTGCCATCTGCGGAATAGGCGAACTCAGTATTACCTACGTCCTGGGGATTCAGTCCACCGGTCGGGTTGACCTTTGTAAATGAGGCTCCGCCGTTGGTTGAGAGATAGAAGCCGTTGTAACTCGCGCCAGCACGCCA
>CAZIYY010000128.1:14028-15291 GCA_964543585.1 uncultured Anaerolinea sp.
AATTGGCAATGACCACTTGTCCGCTAGTGCCAGGCTGGACTTCGACGTCATTGCAGATGTTGTTGTATGGGGATTGCTGTGACGGATCAACTGGATCAGGCACGGGATAGAGAACTCGCGTCCAGGACCCAACTTTGGTTCCTGCCGCGTGTTTCCATAGGCCGCGCGATGTGGCTGCATAAACATTGCCTGCATCGTCAAATTTTAGCTGGTTGATGAATGTGCTCTCGAGTTCTGTTCCACCAACTCGGTCGCTCAGACCAAAGACACCGGACTGTGGGTTTGTCAGGCGATAGACACCAGATCCAACATAGGAAGTTGCGCCGGTGTTGCCCTCTCCCGTCGCGAGCCACAGCGCGCCGTCAGGCGCGAAAGCCACATCACCGGTCGAGAGTGTTGGCAAGCCATCCGTTAATGGCGTCCAAGTTGCGCCGCCGTCGCCGGAACGGAAAACACCGCCATCTGCCCCACCAGCATAGATATATCCATTGCCAGCCGCAAGTCCGGTGACACGGCCCGACACCAATCCAGCCCCACCGCTCGAGTTGGAGAAAATGGGGTCGCGGTAACGGGGATCATCTGAATCGTATGGCCGTACCGTTACTTCTGTCCACGAACCGCCAGATGCTGGCAACCCCTGAAGCGATGTGAAGGCTGCGCTATATGCGCCGGGTAGCACGATTCCTGGGGCAGTGCGTGCCTGGGCGAATTGCTCGGCTGCCGTCAAAGCCTCATGTGACTCATCGCCCGGGTTGCCGATTTTTTCGAGCTGGCCTTCGCGCGCCTCCCATCTCGCCAGCCCGGGACTCTCCCTGCGGAGCAGCGCTACGCCCGCAACTGCCAGAACTATTGCCAAAACCAAAAACGCGGTAAACCTTTTTGCTTTCATAAATCAAGTCTCCTCTTAATAGTTTGAATAGATTCAATTATGGGACCTATGGATTGTATCGTTTCACTTTATGGGGCAGCAAACACCTCCTTATAAAAACAAAACCGCCGAATAAGAACTTCGGCGGTCTGGCGGTCTGTCAATTTGTACGCATCAGCCTGGCAGATCCATGACTTTGCGCCCCCGCCTCACGACGGGTTTGCCTTTTCGTAATTCTAATGTTATCAGAAAAATCTCTTTATGCCCCCCGTTTACCGGATATACCTAAATTAGAAAATGTTACATTACTTATCTTTAGTTTCCGCTAACTGGAATGGATAAAAAGGGGTAATGGTGTAAAGCGTGGTAATCTTGTTTTGCGAACAAATTCCACA
>CAZIYY010000129.1:0-15283 GCA_964543585.1 uncultured Anaerolinea sp.
GTTCGGATCGGTCCTGTGACGGCTCCGAACCGTTTTTATCAGGTGCCGCACTGCAACGGATTCGGCCATCGCATGCCGCAGGGCATGGCGGCGATGCGCGGCATGAAAGCCGAGGGAGGCTGGGGCGTGGTGTGCACCGAGGAAACGGAGATCCACCACACGAGCGACCTCTCGCCATATTTTGAGGGACGCATTTGGGATGACGCTGATATTCCTACGCTGGCATTGATGACAGAGGCTGTGCATCAGCATAGCGCGCTAGCTGGCGTTGAACTTTCCTACAACGGAATTGACGCGCCGAATTTATATTCGCGTGTGCCATCGCTTGCCCCGCGTTCGATGGGAACAGTGGGCGGCTCGGGTTATGACCCTGTACAAACCCGCCGCATGGACAAGGAAGATATTCGCAACGTGCGTAAGTGGCATCGTGACGCGGCATTGCGCGCCAAACGCGCAGGCTTCGACATTATCTATTGTTACGCGGGTCATGGAATGACTGCCGCGATCCAATTTATTTTGAAACGCTATAACGACCGAACAGATGAATATGGCGGCTCGCTTGAGAATCGCGTGCGCTTCTTTCGTGAGTTGATCGAAGAGACAAAAGATGCAGTTGGCGATACGTGCGCGGTGGCTGTGAGATTTGCCGTGGATGAATTGCTCGGTGAAGATGGCATTACTCATCAAGGCGAGGGGCATGATGTGGTCGCCATGCTCGCAGAGTTACCTGATTTATGGGATGTGAATGTAAGCGGATGGAATAATGATTCAATAACCTCACGCTTTGGGAAAGAAGGTCATCAGGAAAAATATATCTCGTTCGTCAAGCAATTGACAACGAAACCTGTTGTCGGTGTGGGACGATACACGTCGCCCGATTCCATGGTCTCTGCCATCAAGCGCGGCGTGATGGATATGATAGGCGCGGCGAGACCTTCTATTGCTGACCCATTTCTTCCTAATAAAATCAAGGAAGTGCGCGTGGATGATATCCGCGAATGTATCGGTTGTAATATCTGTGTGACGGGCGATACGCGCTTTGTGCCGATCCGTTGCACTCAGAATCCAACCATAGGCGAGGAATGGCGGCGCGGCTGGCATCCTGAAATCATTTCGCCGAAGAAGAGCGATAAGGAAATAATGATAGTCGGCGCAGGACCCGCGGGACTTGAAGCTGCGCGGGCGTTGGGTCAGCGGGGCTATGAAGTGACTCTACTCGAAGCAAGGAAAGAATTGGGCGGGCGTGTGCTACACGAATCCGCGTTGCCTGGTTTGAATGAATGGCGTCGTGTGATGGATTGGCGCTTGACTCAAATCAAGAAGATGAAAAATGTTTCGGTCTATCCATCCAGCCCGATGACCGCTGAAGAGATACTTGAATCTAGCGCGCAGGATATCATCCTTGCCACAGGAGCGACGTGGCGGCGCGATGGCGTGGGTCGCACGTTATGGAAACCGATTCAAGGCTACGATTTACAAAATGTTTTTAGCCCCGATGATTTGATGGATGGGAAAGAAGTAGTAGGTAAGTTGCTAAACGGTAATGTGGTAATTTATGATGATGACCATTACTACATGGGCGGAGTGTTGGCTGAATTACTTTCAGAACACGGATGCAAAGTTTCTCTCATCACGCCTGCGCCCATGATTTCTTATTGGTCGCAATTTACACTGGAGCAGGAACGCATTCAATCCAAGTTGATGAAACTTGGCGTGAAGTTATTTCCTCAATATGTAGTGAGGGGGATCAGAAAAGATTCGGTTCGACTATCGAATACAATTTCGGGAGATAAAATCAATTTGCCGCGCGATGGGGTTGTGTTGGTATCAGATCGAGTACCAAATGATTCAATCTATCAATCTTTGAAACCGTCACTTGAGGCTGGCAAATTGAAATCCTTACGAATCATTGGCGATGCCGAAGCGCCGAACATTATCGCTCAGGCGGTGTTCGCGGGTCATCTCGCGGCGAGAGAGTTTGATGAGGAAAAAGTTGAAGGAACGCCGTTCAAGGTGGAGAGAATCATGTTGTAATCGCAGGGACTGGTAGCCGCCAATCCTACAATTAGCCTTGCACGACGCCAAGGTTTTTCCAGTCCGTGTAATTCGGGAAGATTTCGCTCAGGCTGGGGTTTTTGAGGCGCTTCTCAACAACCTCTCCCAACACATCGCGATAATCTGTGGTGATGGGGAGATCACCAGGCCCGAATAGTTGATCGGGCGCAAGCCCAGGCCATTGACCATGGACTTTGCCGCCGTTCACGCCTCCACCAAGGACGAACATGCAGTTGCCGTGTCCGTGATCGGTGCCGCTGGATCCGTTTTCATAGATGCGCCTTCCAAACTCAGACATGGTCACGATCGTTACACGTTTCGCCCTGTCGCCGAGGTCGTGGTACAGCGAAGCCAAGCCCGATGAGAGTTCCTGAAGCAGGGTCGGCAGTTCGCCATCCAATTGCCCCTGCAAGTTGTGAGTATCCCAGCCGCCGATGTCGACACATGCGACCTCAAGCCCAATTTCCGCTTTGGCGATTTGAGCCACCTGTTTCATTGCCATACCAAATTCAGTTTCGGGATACGCCGCATTTGCCGATGGGGTGTAATTCGTCACGTCAATTTTGGCGAGAATATCCACCGCGTTGAACGTCTCGGCGGCTTCCTGATCAAGCGGCGAACCCAGATCATAAAGAGATGAGAGCCGCGCCCGGAGTTCCTCCAACTGCGTGGTACCGCCCTGCAGGTGAAAATCCGCAATGGATTTGAGCGTGGTGATTGGGATGGGTCCGCGCAGGGCCGCTTGCATCACGCCTCCCATGCCGATGGCGCGGAACGGTGAATCGTTTTGCCAGGATGCAGTTTGCAGGTGACGCCCGATCCAGCCGGTGGGGATGGCTTTTTCGCCGGGCGTGCCGCGCTCCATGTAATCCATCGCGTCGAAGTGCGAATGAGTTGGGTCAGGCGAGCCAACAGCATGAATAATGGCCAGTGTCTTCTCATCCCACAGATCCTTGAGCGGGCGCAGGGACGGATGCAATCCAAAGAAGCCATCCAGGTCAATACCGGTTTGATCGCTCCCATCTTCGGGCTCCGGGATGGCAAGCCTTTGGCGATGATGATAATAGTCAGCATCTCCATGCGGGATGACCGCGCTGATCCCGTCCATGCCGCCGCGTTGAAATACTGCAACAAGAATGTCGCCGGGCGGCTCCACTCCCTGCGGGGCAAAAGCCATGCGCGGCATCCATGCCGGCAGGGCGGGCGCGACCGCAAAACTCCCGGCCAGTTTGAGAAAATCTCTGCGTGAAATTTGTGTGTCCATTTGTTTTTCCTTTTCCAACAATAAATCGGTTATCTCGCTCACATTATGCACTTAGCCACAGAGCGCACAGAGTTCTTTGAGTTTCTTTCTTTTGTTCTCTCTGTGAACCCTGTGTGGCAAATTTCCCTGAGTTTGGGAAGTTCACTTATCTCACCTGAAAATGCGGTGAACCAAGGATCATCCCGGCAACCGAAGGGATGAGCGCATCCAGGTCGCCTGAGGCGGCATAGTCAACCAGAATGGAACGGGCATCGTCCGGCATTCGTTGGCCCAGAAAGCGAATGCTCAACACGTCCACGACATCCTCCCTGGAAGCGGCGTCTTTGGTCAACGCCTTCAAATCCACTGTTGCGCCCTTGATGATATTCGACACAAGCAGGAAGCCAAAATTCCAGCGGTCAAGCAAGCCGCTGGTTGTAGCCCAGTGTTCCGCAAAATCGGGATATCCATCCGGCAGCAGCCACGAGAAGGGAAGCTGCCCGAGCAGGCGCAAATGCTCCTGCAGTTTTCGCGAACCTCCGGTGATGGTTGTCCCTGTGGTCCGCAAGGCGGAGACGAAAAAGTCCAGCGGCTTTTTGAATTTCAACCCCGCGGAAGTTTTGAATGATTCGGAACTTAACAACGCGCGCAGCATCTGGCGGGTATCGCCGTCAGACTGGATAAAGACATTTGCCAACGCCTCCACAAGCGCGGGGTCGGGTGAATCGGAAACAAATCGTCGGGCAAGTTTTTTGCTGATGAAGTGGGCTGTGCTGTTATGGCTGGCGAGCATGTCGAGGATCATCAATCCTTCTGCTTGGCCACTCGGTGAAATCATCAACCCCATGACATGTTTTTCGCCATAGTCATGAATGTCTGGATTGAAATAATAAATACCAGGCCCTATTTTGCGATTGCCGGGGCCTGAGATGGTCCAGCCTGTGAGCACGCGCGCCAGCTCGGCTACATCATGATGCGAGTAACCCGATTCCACACCTACTGTATGCAGTTCCATGAGTTCGCGGGCATAGTTCTCGTTTGGCGATTCGCCCAGGCTTTCCGCCTGATCCAGATAAATCAACATAGCCGGGCTTTTAGCGGAGGCGTGTAGAAGATCTCTGAATTTTCCCAGCGCATTCGGGCGAATAGTATTTAAGTCATCGTCTGTTTTCAATACCTTGCAAAGGAACTTTCCAATGTAGATGCTGAAATGATTGCCCCAAAAATCCACCATCATTTCGAAAACCTGGCGCTCACTGTGCCACTGACGCAGAATCGTAGCCTCGATCAACTCCCTTGCAGACTGGTTGTTTTCGTCGAGTTGGAGCCTCTCGGCGACAGTCATATTCAACGTCGAAAAAGGTTGAAGCAGTGAATCAATCCCAGGGTCAGGAATTGATTCGGGAGAGAGTTGTTCTTCAATGAACGCATCCAGGCCAAGTCGTCTGGCTTTGTCGAAGATCTCTGGTGACGGGCCGAACGTCATCCGCCGCAAGGTGTGAAGGATGAGTCTTTCGCGTTCAGGAATGGGCGTCGCCGAGGGGCTTATTGTTTGAGAGGGATTCGGCAAAGGAGCGAGAGTTTGCGTGGGATTCGCGTGTGTGTTTTCCTGGATCGGTGAACAGGCTGCCAGGGCAGTCCAAGCCGCCACCAGTCCGGACGTTTTAAGAAAATCGCGACGAGATATTGTCATACGAACTCCCTATAATCATAAGTGCGGGCATAAATTCAAGACGGCGCAAAATAGATTTCGGTTACGAAAAAAAACTCTCGCAGAATATTACCACACCCTTTCCAAATCCGCGTTCGCCAGCGGGCGGCGCCCCACCTTTGCCATGTCAATCCATTCACCATGCACTTTCACGCGCACCACATCTGAAGTAAAGTCGGTCACGGTGCCGCCATTGTTATTGAACAGCCATGATCCGACCGCGTAAATATCCACCGGGACTCCCAACCTCTCGAACTTGCGAATCTTCTCCGGATTGAACCCGCCTGAGACTACGATCTTCACGTTGCGACAATACTCACGCGCCGCATCTTTCCAGACTTTGGGTATGCTCCAGCTTTCCGAAGCCGAATCCAACGCCTGGCGAACGTTGAAGACCAGCCGTGGATTCACTCCGAGATCCAGCGCGGGATCACCCAACGGTTCAACAGACACATCGCGTAAACTTCCGCTTGTATCCAAACGAATGCCGTATAGAACATATTTCGCGGCTTCAGCCTCATCACCGAGATCACTTAACTCCCTGTACTTATTGAACATCACTTCAATAACGCGAAGGGTATCGCGCGCGGAATCGTTATTGAAATCCACGAGCGCGATGCGCGGGACGCGCGCGGGCAGGATGCGCGAGAACTGCATCATGGCTTCGGCAGTATCGCCGAGGAAGGATGCTATCGCGGCATGCGCGACTGTCCCGCCGCCCGCGCCACCCCACCAATCGCCCTGCGCGTCGGTCGAGACGAACGACCCGATCTGATGCGAGAAATCCATGTTAAAGCGTTGGATGGCGAGATTGTATGAGTATCCATCCGCGGCTTGCACTTCGTGCAAATCAAAGCGCGCAGGGAAGAACAGCACAGGTTTGCCGCGTGCGGCCGTCAGGGTTTCATACACGTTGGTTGCGACGCGACTGGAGCGCGTGAGTACGCCCAATGAAGGCGTTTCGAGCAGGGCAAAATCACGATAACGGCCGCGAACCTTGATCACAGACTCTGCGTTCAACGGGTTTCCATCCGATTTAACGACGACGCCGTCATGAACAGCCCAGACTTCCAATCGATCAGCCGTTTCGATAAATTCATCGCCTTTCCAATAGCCCGTGCAATGCCTGAGCATTTCCAAAGTTTTATCCACACCCACGACGATCGTGTTGCCGATGCGACGCGTGAACCATTGCATCTCGACTTCGATATTGCCGACCGCGATGTTTTCAGGCGAAACGTCGGATGGCAGGTTGTGATGCGTGCCTGAATAAAAATATTCTTCGGAAGCCAGCGCGGTCAACATGCGGCCGATATTCTCGAAATACTTATCCGAGTACCAGCCGCGGCGCATGCGTTCGATATCGAGTTTGAAGGTTTCGTTGGTGAGGCGGGTTTTGTCAAAGATGCTCATGGGATTTTCGATTTACGATTTTGGTTTTTGATTTACGATTAGAGATGGGAGACTGGAGATTGACTTGTAGAACAGTTTTCGATCAACGCGGGTGCGTGTCTACCTGTTTCCGTGTCTATGTTCAAAAATCATCTGTAGATTTCACAACATTCACTCCCGCTTTTGCGAATCTTTCAAATGCCGCGTTCGCCGCATCGGTGTGATCCACCACGCCGGGGACGACAACAGGCGAGGAACAATCTTCGAGCAGGTAAACTTTCCTGGCGAGCGCCGGGTCTGTGGCGTTGATGTCGTTCAACAAATCCGAAACTGTCCACGCGACGCAGTGACTCTTGGCTTGTCCTGCAATGATCAATTTGTCGAATCGCTGTAACCGCTCGATAAACCTTTGATTGTGCGTTCCCAGAGTCTCACCCATGGGACCCGTCAGCACTTCGGGACCGATGACAGAATAGTTTTCAGTGAAAGGTTTATTTCCTTTGATCTCGATGTCGTATTGTGTAGTTCGAGCGACCGAATGAAAGAAGAGCGTTTCCTCAATAGACGAGACCAATGCATGACCGATGCCGCCCAGCATGGCATGATAGGGCCAGACTGTGAGCGCGTATTTGCCTTTGCGTTCCAACTCTTCGGCGTAATGGACCATCATCTGCTGGCCGTATTCGGGCGCGATGCCAAACTGGGGCGCGAGCGCAGAGTTGAACATCCATTTGCCGTCGCGTAATTCCGATGCATGAATATCAGTATAAGGCGCCGGGTGATTCCCGTCTTTATCCACGAAGAAGATGGCATGAAAGACTTGCATGGTCATGTGTGTGTCCATCGTGGCGGTGATGTGTGTGATGCTTCCCAGGTTGCGATAGATGAACTTGCACAAACGCTCATTATCTTCCACCGCGCCGCGTCCACTGCGTCCGCCGACATACAGTTCGAATTCAGGGATGCAGAAGGTGTTCTGAACGTCGACCAGCATCAGCCAGGTTTTGGTCAAATCAACGGAGGCAGGCTCAAGTCCGCGTTGAAGCGCCCAGTCGCGCGCCTGTCGGGCGCGTTCCTCATACGGAATCCGCCAGACGGCGCCAACTTTGTTTGAGTCGAAAAAATCAGGGACGGAAAAAAGGGGCGTGTTCATTTGATCTCGGTCTCGATTGTATGCCCTCGCATTTTTCTGTCAAGTGTATCATCATGTGGTTGACTTTTTTGCTTGAAACCTTTACACTCAGCGCATATCAATTGCAGTTTTTGGAGGAGAAAGTATGGCGTCCCAATTCCAACTCATCATGCGTTCGGGTCCCACGCCCGGCGCGGCGTTCACCCTCGAAGGCGACCAGCTCACCATCGGCCGTGATTCCACAAATGAGGTCGTGATCAACGACTCGGAAATTTCGCGCCGTCACGCGCGCCTGACATTTCAGGGTGGGAAATACGTGCTGGAGGATCTCGGCTCAACCAATGGGACGTTTGTGAACGGCCAGCGGTTGGCGGGCCCGCGCGTATTGAAGGCGGGCGAGGTCGTTTCGTTCGGCGAGCAGATCGTACTGGTCTTTGAGGTGTCAACCTTTGATGCGGGTGCCACCATTGCTTCGCCGCGCGCCGCGGCTGTGCCTTCCGCCTCGCGGCCCGTGGCTCCCCCTCCGCCCCCACCCATGGAATATGCCGGAAGTGTGCCTGCCAGCCCCGCGTCGATCTCTGCCGTCGCTCCTGATTCTTCGAGGAAAATAAGTCCGACAGCCATTTATAGTATTGTCGGTGTGTTTTCGGTCGCTTGTTGTTGTGTAGGGACACTCTTTGTTGTAGATTACCTCAATATATGGTGCTCATTCCCTTTCAGTATCATTGTTCAAATCCTGAGGGGATCAGGAGTTTGCCCGTAATCAAATGCCGTCCGTCATATATGTCCCATGCCCTCGCGAAGTAAATACGTCGCGGGGGTGTTTCGTTTAATGGTTGCCAAAGACATGCCTCTTGACTAGAATATGGATACTTTCATTTGGAGCATGACTCATGTCTCAAACATCAGCACCTTCACCGCAATGGACCTCAACGACGAAACTCCTGATCGGCCTGGTCATTGTCGGAATCGTCGCCTTTTTGTTGTATCGTTTCTCGAATCTCATTACGCCGCTGTTGATGATTTTCGTGCTGGCGTATCTTTTCCATCCATTAACCACCGCCATCTCGCGCAGCCTGCATATCTCGTGGAGGGCGGCTGTCAATCTTCTTTATCTCGTCATCCTGATCATTCTGATCAGCCTGATTACGCTGGGAGGCGTGGGTCTGGTGCAACAGGTGCAAAGCCTGATCGTGTCCATTCAGGATATTATCGCCCATCTGCCGACTTATGTGGCAAATCTCTCAACGCAGGTCTACCAGTTCGGTCCGTTCAAATTGGATATGAAGACGCTCGATCTGGATCTTAATACCATCAGCCAGCAACTGCTTTCGTTCGTACAGCCACTGCTTGGACAGACCGGCAGTCTCGTGGGCGCGTTGGCGGGCGGCGCGGCGGAAATCTTTGGCTGGACGTTTTTTGTCCTGATCGTTTCCTATTTTGTCATGACTGAAAGCAGCGGACTGCAAAGCGACCTGTTCAAAGTGGAGGTGCCCGGTTATGTGGAGGACTTCCGCAGGCTCGGCAATGAGTTGAGCCGTATCTGGAACGCCTTCTTGCGCGGGCAAATTTTTATCTTTGGCCTGGCTTTTGTCATCTATATCTTCATCCTATCCATATTGGGTGTAAGGTATGCCATTGGCCTTGCCCTTATGGCTGGGCTTGCCAAATTCCTGCCATATATCGGGCCCGCGATCACATGGGTGGTAATGGCATTGGTCACTTTCTTCCAGGCGGATAAACTATTCGATTTGCAACCCTGGGTTTATACAGCCGTTGTCGTGGGCACCACCCTGGTCATAGACCAGATCATTGACAGTTTCGTCGTCCCGCGCATCATGGCGCGCACGTTGAAAGTGCATCCCGCGGCTGTACTGGTGACAGCCATCATCGCGGCAAACCTGCTGGGGATATTGGGCGTGGTCATTGCCGCGCCTTTCCTTGCGACCATCACTCTGCTGGGCCGCTATATCATGCGCAAGATGTTCGATATGGAACCCTGGCCGGAAAAAGAAACCAAGTTGCCGCCACCCGTCGGCTCGGAGTGGATCAAGCGCATCAAAAAATTATGGAAGGGGATCATTCGCAGGCTGAATCGTGAAAGTACTGAATCAAAAAAGGAGACCGCAGATGAGCAACAACCACAACGAACCAAAGACCCAAACAATCGCCGAAACCGATAACTTCCTGGCATGGAAGGCTGAAGAGCCTGACGGCGAGACGACCTATCACATCGAGTTGAACAACGTCACCATACACTTCTTTGACGAGGAGTGGAATGAGTTCATTCAGTTGGTCCGCAATTTGGGGTAAGCCTTAGCCACAGAGCACGCAGAGCCTCTGAGAAAAAACTCAAATAACTCTGTGGTCTCTGCGGCTGTTAATGAATCATGAAACTTAAAAACGCCATCACCGATGTGCGCGGGATCGAAGTGGGACACGCGCAGGATGATGAAGCGCTGACTGGTTGCACTGTCATCCTTTGCCGCAAGGGAGCCATCGCGGGTGTGGATGTGCGCGGCGGCGCGCCGGGCACGCGCGAGACTGACCTGCTCAACCCGATAAACCTGGTCCAAAAAGTTCATGCGATTGTTCTTGCGGGCGGTTCCGCTTTTGGACTGGACGCGGCAACCGGCGTGATGCGTTACCTCGAAGAAAAGAAAATTGGATTCAATACGGGCGCGGCAAGAGTGCCGATTGTCCCTGCGGCGATTCTTTATGACTTGAACCTCGGTCGGGCGGACGTTCGGCCTGATTCGGCCATGGGATACCGCGCGGCCGCCTCGGCTTCGTCTGGCGCGCCTGCAGAAGGAAATGTCGGCGCGGGCATGGGAGCATCTGTCGGCAAGATGTTTGGTTTGAATCTTTCGATGAAATCTGGGGTGGGAACCGCGAGCATGGATATCGGCAACGGAGTCGTTGTAGGAGCAATCGTCGCGGTCAATGCGTTTGGTGATGTGATCAATCCAGAAACAAGCCAGGTCATGGCGGGTCTTCGATCAGGCAAAGTCGGTCTCTTGCGCGTTGGCAAAAAAGATTATTTTGCCGATACGCTCGCGCTGATGAGAGGTTCAGTCGGACGCGGGATTCTCGGTTTTGCCACGCGTTCAAATACAGTTATTGGGCTTGTTGCAACCAACGCAAGTTTGACAAAAGCGCAGGCAGCGAAGGCCGCGCAGATGGCGCAGGATGGTATCGCACGAACCATAAGACCAGCCCACACAATGCTGGATGGCGATGTGATCTTCGCGTTATCCACCGGCACAAAGAAAATGGATGTCTCAACAGTCGGCGCGTTCGCGGCCGAGGTGATGGCAAAGGCAATTATTCGAGCAGTGAAGGCGGCGAAATCGGAGGGAGGATTGCCAGGGTTGAATAAAGCGTAATTGGTTATTGGGAGTTGGGTAACAAAAAGAGGACGGTCATTTTCAGATCATCCTCTTTCTTACTTTCCACTTGTTTACTTGTGTACCTGTGTACTTGTTTCCCTATTTACGTTTACCTTCCCCTGCCTCTCAACTCGTCCTTCAAGATCAGCGTCATCACAACGCTCACAACACTGACGACCAATCCGCCGAGGAACGCATTCCACCAGATGGGGTCGGTGATGACCAAACCGAACCCGAACGATTGACCGATGATACTTGTCAGCCAGAACATGAAGGTATTGATGACCAGCGTGAACAAGCCGAGCGTTAATATGATCAGCGGGCAGGTGAGCAATTGAATCAGCGGGCGGAAGAGCGCGTTCACCACACCAAAGATGAGCGCAAGCCACAAGATCGAAACAAGATCACTTTTCAGATCGATCCCAGGCACGATCAGCACCGCCATATACAAGGCGGTTGCATTGATCGCCAAACGAAGAATGAATTTTGTCATGGGTTCTCCTCTTGCTCATATCTTACGCTCCCGCCGCCATCACTTCGACAGGCTCAGCACAAGCCTCGGCGGCGGGATGCCGTTTCGAGCAATTTAAATGATTGTCACCCCTTAATACGAAAAAGATTTCTGATCGTCGCGTTATGCTTTCATCCAAATCAGCGTGCGGCGCGGCTTGAAGCCTGCCGCGCTGATTGCTTCCGTCATTTCGCCGGCGGGATAATCCAACGTCAGTGTGGCATGATTGGACAACGCGCGCCGCGCGTGGAGGAGTAATTGGGTCAAGGCTTCGGAAACAAGCGCTTGGTCTGCATTCGCCTGTCCGCTCACTCCGTCCACATCGTCCCGATGTTCTTTCGGGAGCGCGGGATTGGTCGCGGCAAAAATGGACTCGGTCCTGCTCCCTTGCGGCACCCACGCCAGTGTGGCGAGCAATTCGTCGCCGCGCACTGCCGCCCACTGGTTGATGTTGTAATCCACGAACAAGAGATACAACCAGTTCATGAGACCGGGCCGAAGCGAGGTAAAGTTCCAGGTGTGGTACCAGCCCAGGGCTTCGGGATAGAGGCGGCGAAGCCAATCCTGTTGAAGGGACCAGAAGCGCGCATGTCGCGGAACGATCTCAATATTCGTCTCGGATGTGCGGAGGGATGAATCGGGATTGGCATACCAAGCCGTGCGCCGGGCAATCTCCCGAAATCCCAACTTTGTGTAGAGATTGATCGCGCCCGGGTTGTCATCGCGGACGTGAAGCCAGACGGCGGTCGCTTTTTTGTCGCGGGCATGATCCATGGCGCGTTGTGTCAACATCTGGGCAATACCGCGCCCGCGATGATCGGGGTGCACCGCCACGTTGGCAATCAGGTAGATGCGTTTGCCCTTGTCGCGAAACGGGATCAGGCTGGTGTTGCCGATGATGCGCCCGTCCTGCTCCCAGACGTACCCCGTCAGCGGCAGGGTCGTGTTTTCGGCCATGCGATTTGCCCAACTGAGAAAGCCCTCGTCGCGGCTGGCGCGGCGCATGTCAGTTAGATAACGCTGGCCGTCGTTATCCATTGTCGGCGCAAAGCACAACTCGATCAAGTCCGCAACCGTGGAGAGGTCGCGGATGACATTGAGCGCCCGCACATGCGGATGCGCTTCGACCTTGATGGGCATTGTGACTGTGCTCATTAATGCGAATTATAGCGCGTTGTTGATTTTTTGAAGTGGAGAGGCGTATAATTTACATAGTCAAAGATAACCCCAAAGAAATGCAAAGGTAGGATACATGACAGCCAGCATTGAACCAGAATATCCGGCACACATCATAAACGTTTCCAAGTCTTCTTTACCTGACAATATACGTTTTCGCCGGAATCAAGTTTGGGAGAATTGGGGAGGAACAGCCCGTTGCCAGCCGGATTTCTCTTTTTATCCAAAAAGCGTGGACGAGTTGATTCAAATTGTCCATTTTGCGCGCGAGAAGGGATGCCAGATCAGAGTAGCCGCCTCCGGTCATTCCTGGTCGACACTTGTTCCTACTGATGAGATATTGGTATTTGTCCATGAACTGAACAAGGTAATGATGGATCTCTCCGATGACTCGCATCCACGCGTTGTGATTGAGAGCGGCGCGACGGTAAAGGAAGTCAACGATGTTTTGGAAGCGCATGGATTCGCCCTTCCATTGAATGTCGTTTTGGAGAGCGTTCGGTTTGGCGGGTTGATCGCCACCGGCAGTCATGGCTCAGGCTGGAATAATCCCACACTCTCCGATCTGGTGCACGCCATTGAAATCGTCACCGCCTCCGGGCAACTCCGCAGGTTCGAAGCCGGCGTGGATAGTGATGAAGTTATGAACGCGGCGCGGTTGAACCTGGGCATGTTCGGGATCATGTATCGCATTACCATGGACGTGCAAAGAGGTTGGGTGGTTCACGCACATGATGAGCGTTTGCCCATTCAACGGGTCTTTGAAGATTTTAAACATCTCGTGCGGACACAGGATAATTTTGATCTGTTCTGGTGGCCCTTCTGCGACGAGTTCTGGGTGAAGACCTGGAAAAAGATCAATACCGCCATCACAGCCAAGCCGCGTCACAGCCGGAGCGACAAACTGATATCGGACATCGGCTCCCGCGTCCATAACGGGCTGATCCGGCTCTCGGAAAAACATCCCCGCCTGACGCCGCCCCTCTCCCGGTTCACATTCAAATTAACGCCCTCCAAAGGGAACAAGGTCGTGGATATCGTCGAAGCCATCCATTACCGGCGCGCCATCGAATACACAAAAATGGGTTGCGTGGAGGTTGCGTTCAAGATCGACTCGGATTTCGAGAATGTGAAATGGGCGATCAAGCAGGTGTTCACGCGGGTGAGAACATACGCCCGACGCGGCGAATATCCGATGAACGTCGTGATGAACGTGCGATTTATAAACAATAGTAACTGCTGGCTCTCACCGGCTTTCGGCGAGGGTCATACCTGCTATATCGAAATCCTCAGCCGTACCAAGCAAGCGGACTGGAAGCGCTTTTCCGGTCAAGTTGCCCTGGACTGGCTAACCCTGCCTCAAGCACGACCTCACTGGGCGAAAGAGTTTCAACATATCCCCGATATTACACAACACATCAAAAATAATTATGGTGAAAACATTCACCGCTTCAATCAGATCAAGAATCAACTTCAAGTTGACCCCACACATATGTTCGTCAATCCAACCCTACAGGAGATATTCATAAAATGAATCTCAAGAACGCCGCCCGTATCATTACACTGGCTTCCATCGGTCAGATTCTTGGTTACGCCTACGCCTTGCCCGGTCACATCGGCGAAGTGACCTGGTCCGATCATGCCCAATTTCATCTCTTCCTGTCATGGGTCTGGATTCTTGGTCTTGATATTGCCATTATCGCTCTCGCCTGGGGTCCGCTGCAAAAACGGGAGAGGAGCAGCTTTTGGATTTTGCTTGCTTTATTCATTTCCGCGCAGGGAGGTCACTTCATCGCCTCGTTGGTTGTGCCCACCGGTCGTCCCACTGAACCCTGGTATGACTACGCTCTGGGCGCGGTGGCATTGATCTTCGCAATCGGGCTTGGAATTGGCTGGAAGGCACTTTCCAGTGCAGACTCAGTGTAGCTTGAGGCGACCTTCCCTGCAGATGCTCGTTCGTCTTGCGGAGGATGATGGAACTCATTGAGGGGAGTTATAGTCTTGTTGTTCTGATTCGGAGGCGGGCGTATAATGCTGTACATAGTCAGTTATACAGCAGACCGCTGTATAACACCCCGCACAGGAGTCTTTTACAGCATGATGCTGTATAACTCCTAGTTGGGCAACCACTTTGTAAACGTCAAAGGTTATAATCTCGTTATGGCCGTTGTCGTTTCCCTTCGTGATTTTGTGGATGAAATGCGAACGCTGTCTAGTGAGTGCCGAGCGTATTTGAATAAAGTCACTGGCGAAGTGATTTCCATCACCAACGATGATTTTGCAATCGTGGAAGAAGGCGAAGGTGATTGGAGCGAGTATGACAAGTTGGAGCAAGAGTTTTTCCAGAAGGTAGAAAAGGTTGTATCTTCTGATGAATATTTGGAACTTCCGAATCAATACGAGATTCACGAATACGAAATCATGGAAAGGTTTTGTCTTTCCATTTCAGACGAAAAAATTAGCGGCGTGTTTTTAGATATGATTCGTGGCTCAGGGGCGTTTCGCCGATTCAAGGATTTGCTTTATCGTTATGGGATTGAAAAAGATTGGTTCAGGTTCAAAGACGAAGCCTATAAAGAAATTGCTGTTTCATGGCTTGAAAGCAATAGCTTTGGTTACACTGACTGTAATGCACCCCAAAATTTGGACAGTAGGACTAAACAAGATAAACTAC
>CAZIYY010000130.1:0-15184 GCA_964543585.1 uncultured Anaerolinea sp.
GCCTTTTGAAGTATTCTTCAATCAGTCGGTTGCACTTCATACTTGAATCCAGGCTGATAAAAAAAAGAAAAAATCTGCGTTTCTCTGCGCGCTACGCGATCAGCGTCCCGAATTAATTTCCGATAATGTCTATTAGATGCCAATGTTACGCGTTTCTCTCCTTGCCTCATACGCCGCGAAGATCGCCATCACCAAACCGGGAAGCGCAAGCATCAACCCTTCGACCGCAACGGGCTTTAGTATTTGCAGCGCAACCGCGCTGACGGTCTCACGCATGGCCGCGAGCAGGATCGGATGCATAAAGCCTGCTCCCTGATTCTGCATCACACGCTCGATGATCCATCCCAATGCGGGCGCGCCAAGCAAGGCGATTAATAGACTGCTCGCGCCAGTGACCACAAATGGATAACCCCACCATTTCAACCAATCCATCAAACTTCTAACGGCAAAGACTGTGATGCCCAATAGGAATATTAAAGGGAGGAATGGCGTTAATCTCATCAGGGCGCGCATCCTGTCCAATTTCAAACGCGGATCATTTGCCGTGCCGCTTCGATTGCCGGAAATCAACGTGACTTGATCCGGAAATGTGACTGTCATAATTTGCAATTGCGTCCCTATAAGCGGCGTAATCAATTCCATCATTTCTCTGGGCGGGTTGCACAGGATCAAGTCTCCACCTGTGAGCAGTCCAAGACCCATGTGTGTGAGTTGCTCAACAGTGCATTGAGGTTGGGCGCGCAGGATATTCTTTATAGCCTCCACGCCTGAATCGGTGGCGAAATGCCTTTTGAATGGCAGCAGTGAAATAACCGCTGAATCCGTTTCGCCGTTCAGGTAGTCGAAGATCGAATCGAGCGCGTCGTTGGTAAGCGTTTGGAGTTCCTCGGGCGGAAGAATGGATGAGATGCTCGATTCCAAATCAGCCACCGTTAATGCTTTTAGATACGAATCCGCGTTCTGATTCTCCGCAATGGAACTTGATAACGCGGCCGCAAGAATGGCTGGCATTCGTTCATATAACTTTTGATTCTCAAAAGCCTGCTTGTACGTTGCAGATGAAAAAGCTTTTCTTTCGATGTTGAACAATAGTAAAGCCATTACGCCTGTGATGACAAACAGAACGGCGCAAACCCCCGCGCTCAATTTGCCGAATGTCTGCATTATTGATTCTCGCTCACAATATCAATGTAATCCTTTGTCACTGTCTCGCCGCTGGATGCATCGAGCAAAGCTAGCAGTTCGCTCACCAGCTGTGCTTTGTTGTCCGCGTCCTTGC
The DNA here is from genome assembly GCA_964543585.1 of uncultured Anaerolinea sp. Lineage (GTDB taxonomy): Bacteria > Chloroflexota > Anaerolineae > Anaerolineales > Villigracilaceae > Defluviilinea. The sequence continues at coordinate 1,280 of CAZIYY010000130.1, forward strand.
GGCTCCACGTGCGGCTCTTGACCTCTAGGAAATAGCCTAGTTCGGGTTCAATGACCTGATCGAGATTGACAAAGAATTCAGTATCCTTATATTTGATCTGCCAGCGCAATCGGTCTTTATCGATCTGCACCTCATTTTTCGGCTTGAAGTATTCGCGATAAAACCTCGGCGATTGCGCGGCAGGCGCGATATAGCGACTGCGCGAGAGCAGGACTTCATTTTCGAATTGACCTTCGCGCTTCTGGCCGATCAACGTAAGGCGGGCGCGGACATTCGTAACAGTGCCTTTGGTATCATCTATGAAATCATCTTCGCGGTAACGCAGGCGTCCCTGTGACGGATTATCAAAGAAGAAGTAGATATCATGTTCACGATAATGGCGCTGGCGGATGACCTCAACTTCCGTCCGCTTCATTGCCTGGATGATCGGGCTTGTTTCTGTTATTTTGACCTTGACCTGTACCTCAAACGACTCCTGTTCCAGCGAGCCGCCAAGCGCGATCAGTTTCGAAAGAACGGACTGCTCGCGTTCGATCAGAAACGCGTCAATTTTCTTTGCGATGTCCGCGGCTTGCGCGAGTAATTCATCTTCTTTTATTGTGAGTAATTGATGATCGCGCATCAGCCATTTGCCGTTGACCATCACATCGCTGACGTCTGTTGATTTGCTCGCGTACACGATCTGCGAGTACGCATTGTCCGCGGCGCGCTTGAAGGAGGGGGAGTTGTGCGTCGGTGAGACGTCCACAAGAATCAGGTCGGCGCGTTTGCCTGATTCAACGGAACCAGTCAGATGTCCGATATGAAGCGCCTGTGCGCCGAGCCGCGTCGCCATGAGCAGGGCTTGTGAGGCCGGTAGGGATGTCGGATCGTTCGTCACGGCTTTGGCGATGAACGCCGCGAGGCGCACTTCCTCGAACATATCCAAATCATTGTTCGATGCAGGCCCATCCGTGCCGATGCCTACGTTGACTCCGGTTTCGAGCATCTTCATCACGGGCGCGAAGCCCGAAGCAAGTTTCAGATTCGAAGAGGGGTTGTGCGATACGCCCGCGCCCGCATGGAGCAGTGTGCGGATCTCGCCAGTGTCAATGTGGACGCAATGCGCGGCGATGACTTTCGCATCGAAGAGTCCCTGCTTCTTCACGTATGGGATGACGGGCATTCCGTTTTCGTTGCGCATGTTATCAACTTCGAAGGCGGTTTCGGCCAGATGCGTATGAAGCGGCACGTCGAATTCCTTTGCCAGTTCGGCAGTCGCGCGCAGGATTTCGGCAGTGCATGTATACGGCGCGTGCGGCGCAACGGCAGGCACGATCAACGGATGGTCCTTCCATCTTTGAATGAACTCGCGTGCCATCGCCAGGGAATCTTCATACGAAGCCGCATCGGGCGCGGGGAACTTCATCACGGTCTGGCCGCATACCGCGCGCATCCCCGCCGCCGCCGTGGCTTTGGCGACGTCTTCTTCAAAGTAATACATGTCGTTGAACGTCGTAATGCCACTGCGGATCTGTTCCGCACAGGCGAGCGATGTTCCCAGCCGAACAAATTCGGGCGAAACGAATTCGCGCTCGACAGGCATCATATAGCCCATTAGCCATACATCAAGGCGCAGATCGTCTGCAAGCCCGCGCAGGAGAGTCATGGGGACGTGCGTGTGCGCGTTAATGAGTCCCGGCATGAGGACTTTGCCTTTGCAGTCAATTGTCCCGTTCGCCTCATTCCCCCTTTGAGAAGCGAACGGGATTGTCTCTTTCGCCGAATATTCCTTTTTGATCTCGTCCTCAGGTCCCACCGCGACAATGCTATCGCCACTCACTGCAACTGCGCCAGGCGAATATTGTGTGAGTTTTTCGTCCATGGTCAGGACCAAAGCATTGATTAACAGAGTATCCACTTTCTCCATTCGGTCTCCTTTTCATTGATTATAGCCCCTGTCTGTTACCGCCGCAGTCCTCGGCGGCGGGGACGCCGTCGAGAGCAAACACCGCTAACAAACTCTTTCCTGCCACACCGTGTGTCTTCCTCATTGCCAGTTCAGCAGGACTTCCAGGATATTCAAATTCATATCGAAATCTGTATCAATGTGATTCGTAAGTTCCAGATCCACTGCCGCAGTCCCTTGCGATACCGCATAATCTGCAAGAGTGCCTGAATATTTGCATCCTGTATCAATCGGGGGAAATGGGTAGGAACTCACTGTTGCAATGGATTCTGCAAAGCGTACCGAGTTTTCATCCCATGGGTTGCCGCCAGGGAAGATACCCAGCGCCGCGCTATGATAACTGACCAGTGCTTCGATGTTGTGGCTGTTGATGAAATTCATAAAAGCCTGTGCCTCTGCTTCCGAGCCTGGTCCGGTGCCGCCTGAGGAGGGAAGGTAATTCCAACAGCCGCCGCGATCCCAAGCCGCTTTCCAGTTGACAGGGAAGTTGCGGTTCAAGTCCACGCCGTTGTGGTTGAGGCGTCCATACTTGTTATGAGCGCGCGCCTCTCCATCTGGATTTAGACTCGGCAGGATATAAAGCGTGGCGTCATCAGGAATTAAATCGGGATATTGATTCAGATACTGGATCAATTGATTCGCGAGTGTCATCGTATTCCATTCATCCCCGCCATGGATATCTGCCACGATCATGCGCTGGTGTTCACCGCTTCCGAAGGTATATACGTTCAACTGTCTGCCTGCCGCCGAATATCCGATGACATTGGGTTGTTGTTCATGCAACAGAAAGAGCGCTGTTGGGGTGGCGCCAACGGTCGTTTCAACGAGGGTCGAATGTGGATTGATCGCAGAGGTTGGAGGAACCCGAGTCTTTGTTGCCCGCCCCGGAATATCCGTCGCTTCGACCGCGATCATCCCGCTCGTTGCCCGGGAAGGGGGAAATGAGACGAGCGGGATCAAACGCGGCAGGTTTTGCGGGGTAAGTGTTGAAACTACATTTGGATTGGAGAGGGAAAAACTTGCAATGTTTGGAAACCCAACCGCGCACAACATGATTGCCCCACCGATCATCAATCCTAGAAGGAATAAACTGGAATGGTTATTTTTCAAGGTTGGAAATTCAATAAGATTTTCAAGGCTTTCAGGTTTTCGTCGAAATCCGTATCTTTATGCGTGCTCAGTTCCATATCTACTGACGCACCGACGCCGTTCTCAACTGCCCAATCTGCAAGCGTACCGGTGTATAAACAGCCGGTATCGAGCGGAGGATATGGATACCTTGTTACTTTGGAAAGAGCCTTTGCCAGTTGCTTGGACGGTTCCTCCCACGGCACGCCGCCGGGGAAAACGCCGAGCGCGGCGCTGTGATAACTAATCATCGCTTCGATTTTGTGCGCCTTGATAAAACTCATCACCGAGCGCGTTTCAGGTTCCGAGCCCGCATACAACCCGCCGGTGGTGGGACGATAGACCCAGCATCCATCGCGATTCCAATCGGATGCCCAGTTATCGGTGGGGAAGTTGCGGTTCAGGTCAACGCCGTTGTTGTTGACGCGGCCGTCTACGCCGCGTGCCCGCGCCTCGCCGTCCGGGTTCATGTTGCGGATGATGTAGAGTGTCGCGTCGGTTGCTATGACTTCCGGGTGCGAGTTAATGTGGGTGATTAATTCGTTGGCGAGCGCGATCGTGTTCCATTCGTATCCGCCGTGAATGCCTGCCACGATCAGATATTCTCTTTCACCGACCCCAAACGTATAAACTTCAATCGGACGTCCCGCAAGCGAAAAGCCGATGATGGATGGGCGCGGTCCGTTTTCGAGGACGAAGGCGGTGGACGTTTCAAATACCGGCGGCGTATAAAAAGGGTTGGGGGTAAGTGTTGGAAGAAAATAACTTGTCGGGGGCAATTGCCTCGTTACATCGGGTCGCGGCGTTTCGATTAAGCTATCCGCGGCGGATGCGCGCAGGTTTGTCAAATAAAATGCCGCGCCGGCTAGCAGACAGGCAATGACCGCGCCGTTGATCCCCCAGATCAGATATACCCACGTATGTGATTGTCCTCTTTGACGCGGCATATCAGTCGCCCCCCGGGTCCAGGGCGCGGCGCCTTAGCCAATCGAGCGCGAGATTTACAGACCAACTCGGAAGACTGCGCGGCGGTCCGCCATAGGTGATGCGATGTGTCTTTTCGCCTTTGGGTGTGATGAGCGCGATCTCCGCCGCGCGTTCTTCATTGTGGACGGCGACTCCCAACCCGGCATCTGCCCTGGATTCGGCGCGGGCGGCGCGCAACGCATCCATGAGGGACGCAGAATTGAGATTGGGAATTGATGCGGTGTGAGGAATCTTGCGCGCCAGGAGGCCATTCAATCCTGATTCGATTCCGATCAGACTCCAGCCGCGGCTTGCCACCGTGTTAAGAACCACGTCCTCCAATTCATCTTCATCCGCTCCAAATACCGTTTCAGCGAGTCGCTCGCGGATTTGATCCTCGATTTGCGCGATCATTTCATCCGCTTCGGATTCGTTTTTCGCTTTGGCCGCGATGCGAATATCTACGACGCCCGTGTGCGCGGCAAGCCCGACGGTTGGGTTGCTCAGTATTTCAAGGTCGGCGATCTTTTCATCAATCATGCCTTCGCCGAGACCCGCGCAATGCAGGACGCGGATCTTGATGATCTCGTTCAGTTTGAATCGTTTTTGCAGATATGGGATGATCGATTCGTGAAGGATATATTCCATTTCGTTGGGCACGCCGGGTAAAGAGATGACCACGCTCTCCCTTACCTCTGACCCCTCACCCAAATGTAAAGGCGAATGTTCCACAACGAAACACGGCGCAGTGCCAACAGGGTTTTGTATTGCCAACGCCCCCGCAGGGACGTAAGCCTGCCGTTTTTGATTCTCTGACGGCTTGCGACCATAACGCGCAATTGTTGTGACAACCTGATCCCACAGGTCGCCGCGAAATTCCAAATCCACTCCCACTGCCTGGGCTACTGCTTCGCGGGTTGGATCATCCACGGTTGGACCCAGACCGCCTGTAGTGATGACAATTTCCGCGCGCTGCATTGAATTGTGAATCGCGCTTGCGATGCGTTCGACGTTATCGCCGATGGTGATCGTGCGATATAAGTCCACGCCCATGTTGCGCAGGGCGCGCGCGATGTAACGCGTGTTGGTGTCCACGATTTCACCGAGCAATATCTCGGTTCCGATGGTGATGATTTCTGCGGAGGGCATAATATTTTTCTTTTTCATCGCGCTGAGCGGAGGTCAAGATGAAGGGCATCGAGACCACAGTCGAAGCGCAGGTTTCAGTGTAATTTGGAATATTTAGGTTACTCGCGCTTCGTCTTCGTTCACCGCTTCACGGTTCACCGCACTCAGCGCGAAGGATCAAAACTCCACTTCCACGCCAAGTTTCATTGCGCGCGCGTTCTGTAGCGCGAGTTGCGCGGCGACTGCATCCTGCACGGCATTGCCAACAGATTTGAAGAAGGTGATTTCATCGTCCGATTGCCTGCCTTCTTTAATGCCCAAGACAATTTCTCCGAGTTCGGCATGAATGTCTGACTCGTTAATCAGTCCGGCTTGGATGGCTTTGACAATATCACCAGCTTCATCCATGACTGTGGCGTACGAATCCACGACAATACGAGCGCGTGCGACTGTTTCAATGGGGACCTCCTGCATCTCTGGAGTGTACGCGCCGATGGCAGAGATGTGCGTTCCTGATTTTACATCTTTATCCTCAAAGACCGGTTTTGCGGCGCCTGTAGCCGTGCAAATAATATCCGCCTGTTCGATAGCCTCCTGGGTTGTCTTTGCCACGCGAATATCTTTCGGAATCGAGTCGTGTCCTGCCATTTCTCTTGCGAGGGCTTCGGCTTTTTTAGGAGTGGGGCTGTAGATAAATGCAGTTTCGATATTGCGAGCATTACACGCGGCCTCGAGTTGAGTGCGTCCCTGCGGACCCGCGCCGAAGATCGCGACAATGGTGCTGTCTTTGCGAGCGAGTATCTCAATTGCCGCGCCGCTCCCTGCGCCTGTGCGGATGGCAGTGAGCGTACTGCCTTCAAGCAGAGCAATTGCACGCCCCGTGTCTGCTTCAAGCACAAGCACCGCGGCTTGAATGTAAGCGAGTCCGCGGGCAGGGTTGTTTGGATAGAGCGAAACAACTTTAACTGCCAAAGCTTCGCCCGAATCTGATTTCATGTAAGCGGGCATGAAAAGGCTGACCGCGTCGTGGCTTGGGATTTGTAAACGCGTGCGAAGCGGCGCGACAGCCGTCCCGTTAGAAAGAGAGGCATAGGCATCCTTCATCGCGGCGATGGTTTGATTCATCGGTAAGGCTTGTCGGACTTCATTTGCGTTGAGGATAAGCATAGATTCTCCGTTGATATAAAAAACGCAGAGGCATGTTGTATCCTCTGCGTAAACTGTATTTGCTTTCCGTCAGGCGAGAAGCACAACTGTAGACTCATTGTGAACTGGCACAGCGAAAACCAACACCATCATAAGTATCATCCGACCCATACCAGAGACGATACGCGGCGCGCCCAAACCCGAAGGTGAAATTCCATGAACCACCGCGTATGACACGATACTCACTGATTGCAGGGTCAACTCCTGGAGGATTGAAGGCAGGAGAGATCGCGTAATAATTTACTGTATCTGTGAACGGGTCGGTTTCGATGAATGCATCATGTACCCATTCCCATACATTGCCGCCCATATCCAACGCGCCATATGGGCTTGCGCCTTTTGGAAAACTACCCACGGGCGAACTTCGGGCAAACCCATCGCAATTTGGGGATGTAGCAGGCATGATGGATGCATCCAATATGATTTCATCATCATAATTTCCCATTTTGCAATCGAATTCATTTCCCCATGGGTACACCTGCTGTTCATTTGAAATTGGATTCCAAATGGCGGCTTTTTCCCATTCCGCTTCTGTAGGCAAACGACGCCCCGCCCAACTGCAATAATTTTTCGCGTCATTCCATGAGACGAACGCTACGGGATGATCCTTCAGCTCTGGATCATCAAAATAACCTAGGGAAATCTCCTGATCTTCATAACTGCCGAGTAAATTCGGCCTGCCACATTTACCATCCTGCACGCATTGGCTGTACATGTCATTTGTGACTTCGGTTTTGTCAAGCCAAAAGGATTCAAGCATCACTGTGTGTATTGGTTGTTCATCGGTAAGCCCAATTTCGCTGCCCATTTTGAATTCCCCTGCGGGCACAAACACCAGCGTCATCCCGTCGGCCGTCGAGACCATTGTGTTGCCGATTCCTGATGTCTGCGCGGCGATAATGGGCCGAGAGGTCTGCGTCACTACTGGATTGGATGCCACCGACGCGCAACCACCGAGCGCGGCAGCAATTATCATGAGCAACCCCGACAGTGTTTCGCGCAACGACTTCGACTTCCGATCTCGCTTAACTTTTCGATTCGACATAGATTCTTCCTTTTCTCGCAATCTGATATGTATAACATCAGCCATAGGGCTCTTGAAGTGAACTTTCCCATCTACATGTGCGGGATAATTTTATCATGGGACTTACGCAAAAGTCATTTGAATAGACGTTATCTTTTCGACCAGGCTAATCCGCTTTATAGCGCTGGGGGTTAAACCTAACCCTTGCCCAGCTAAGCGGTCTACGCGTCGGCAGGCAAGGTCTTTGGATACGTCCTGTAGCTTCAGACTATGCTTTACTACTTTAGTTTTGTGCAATTTTTTCAAAGGGCCTCGCATCGTAAAACAACTGAATAAATTTAATCAAGCTATCCTCAAAAGTCAACAACTCGGCGGTTGGGCATACACTGATCGGGGCTGGGCAGATGAAATCGTAGGTAAATATCGCCTGATTTCCAGATGCAAACTTTGTGTGAAACTTGATCTCCAGCAGCGTTGGAAGGATTCTCTCGCAAGAGCCAAGATAACTCTCGCGGTCGCTTAATTCGACCATAGGGCCCTTGAAGTGAACTTTGGGATGTACGTATTTGGCAATTCCCTTTAGGTCTTTGCGTTGCCAGGCAGCCATGTATGCCTCCCCTAATTCAAGTATACTTACGCTCATTGTTCGTCTCCTTGTTTGTTGTGGGGCGATTTCACTGTATCGAGTTTGGTCTGATAAATCTCAGAGAGGTAGTTTGTGTTCTAGGGCAAATTTGACCTAATTTAAAGCTCGTCAGGCGAAAGGATCCTCATTACCTGCCCGCCTGGCGCCTGGAAATAAAAGAAGTCGTTGCCCATATATTCCATCCTAGACATGCCTGCTTCCAGGATCTTCTCTTTCAGCGACGGTGCATCGTCAACGATAAGTTCGAAATAGGCGCCTCGTCGTGCTTGCTTCTTGTTCAACGCATCCTCGGTGAACTCGACACTTAGGGATGCGCCATTCGAAAACGTAAATGCGAGAACTGGCGTTGCCAAGCCGGGGGCGTCTAAACTTATCGCCGGTCCGCAACCGAGAATGTCGGTGAAGAATTCGATCAGTTTCTCTTTGACGTCCGGGCTCGCAAAAATGTGCACGCGGTTGTTTAGGGTTATCATTGTTGCCGCCTTTCTTGGTTAGATTGTCTCTCAATCGTTGATTGCCTGGCGCTGAAACACTGGAAATGATTTCCATGAGTATAGCACCAGGAAAAATTGATTTCAAGGGACTGTCACCGCATGGCACAGCTTACATCTCAGAGGCATCACGTGGAGTGCCCCAAAAATACGTGTTGCGGCGCACTAACGCCGGTGATATCTGCACGCCGTTGCTAGCCTGTTCCGTGCTTGGAGGACCCCGCCCTGACATAGCGGCTAAACACGACTCCCAGCATTGCACCTCCTGCAAGCGCAGCAGCCATCGTTGCCGCGGCTGTTGCTTTGGGCATTGCCGCATTGCCGCTACCGACGCGTATTCCCAAGCTGTCGAGAATAATCCAAGTCGTCAAGGCCGCGAGCACCGACGTTAGTCCAGTGCCAGCTGCCATCACCAGGCCGGCCCTCCAATTCATTACAACTAAGCCGAGCAACATGCCAGTGCTCACTGTTACGCCCAGAACATTGGCACCAAGAATCACCCCGAATGCTATATGCAATGCAAGATTCGGTGCATAACTTTGCAACCATTGCTCTAGCCATCCGTGGTAAAGAGCAAAATCGCCCACCCAAACTCCGGCCGTCGTCGCTGCAGATAACCACCACCAACGACGATAGCCACTAATTTTGCTTAGGCATAAACCCCAACCTAGTGCGCCCAGCATTTCTAATATCACAGGTGGCGCTAGATTGTCTTTAAAAAAATTCAAAAGGCTATCAACCGGAGTCGACGGCGCCCATATCTGCAAAATTATTAACCAGAAGAATACTCCTGCGGGTAATCCCAAACACAATGCGGCGGCTAAGGCACTTTGCACCGCAATTTTCAAGTCGCTCGAATATAGGCGGTTAGGCGTTACGGGTCGATCAGTCTCTGATGGCTCGCTGGCTGTGTCCATGACGCTGATCTCCTTGTTGCTATAAATATTGTTCGGCTATCCTATAAGCTTAGCGATCAAATGTGTGCCAGGCGACAATGTTACTCATGAACACTTTCTAATAGCTTACGAAAAGTATCAAGTGGCGGCCTTTCCAAACGGTGAAGAATTGTGGCGGCGCACTCTTCGGGTGTCATTTGGGACGGATCAAGCACTAAGTCGTACATGCCGTGAGCATGAATCAGATCATAATGCTTTCGCGCTTGGCTGTGTGGTCGGTCGTTGCGTTCAGTTTCCCATTGTTCCGACACCGCTAGGGGTGGTTTCATCGCAACGAAAAGCGAATTCAGAGAAGCAAAACATACCGCCGCATCTTGTAAGGCACGCCTATCCATCAGCGCGGTCTCGACGATGACATCGCTGCCTGACTGATAAAGAGTTACCACTTCACGATGTAGTGTTTTGAAAAGCCGTAATCGGCCGTCTGTTAAACCAAACCATGCAATCCTTACACCACGGCGAAGACCAGCCAAAGTGCCACCGTCATGGGAGCCAAACGGTTGGACACGCTCCAGAATGTCGTCAAGACCAGTAACGACACATTGCGGCCCGAGCAATCTCACAAGTGCTTGTGCGGTCAGGGTCTTGCCTGCGCTTGACGCGCCGTTAAGGACTATGAGGACCGGTCGTTTTCGAGTCATGTGAGGCCAATTTCATCGAGTGCGCGCGTTGTCATTCTCGCGCGCACTGCGCCCATCATCTTACGCAATGTCTCAAAGCAGACACGGCCAATGGCTTTGAGATATCTGATATCTTGTGCAGAGTCGGCGGTCATGATTACCCTCCTTTGATTCCGCGTTCAATGGTTTCGCGGTGTTCAAGGAAATGTTCTGTTGTGTCGCCAAGCACCCACATCAAAATGGGACGTTTCTCCGGGTCATCTGCATGGCGAGGTTTCAGCAGATCGTCAAAGGACATTGACTCAAGTTTTGCAAACAATTGCGCGTACACTTTTTTCAACTCGTCCAAAACATCTTTCATCGAACGGTTACGATTGCGCTCAAACAGAACGGGATTGATGATCTCAAAATCCCAATCTTTGGTGACTTCTTCAGGGACTCGAAGCACTTCATGGCGCGGACGACGATCCAAATGATAGCCCATCAAGGCGTTCATCCATTCTGTGAGATGAGAGAGGTTATCTTTTGGTGACCAGCCGCCTTCGTCGGGCGTGGTCATTTGATTGTCCGTAAGGCTTTCGGCTAAATCCATTAAGAGTTCCACTCTCTTTCAATCGCGGACATTAATTCGGGTTTGTCTTTTGGTATCCATTGGTCAGTCATTAGATAAATACTCCTTCTTTGCGGGCATTACGATAAATTGATATGGTCCGTTCTCAAAATCATCAACTAAGACTTGTTTGGCGGAAATAAGCTGTTCCGATTCGAGTTGAATCTGCACCTCAAAAAGTCATACCAGGTTCTAGTCTTGCAATCCAAGCTTTTCTTTCAGCCAGGCTTTGCGATCAACCGTTGCGTCCTGATTGAGACCATGACCAGCCTCATACCATTTCATCACTCTTGGTTCTTTCGCTGCCGCGAAGAATTCTTCCGCGCGTTCCCTTGGCACGTGAGGATCGTCAGTGCCAAATTGAAAGAATAAAGAAGCAGGTGAAAGATTTGGGACATGAATGATCGGATCTATATCAGACATTTGACGGATAAACGCCTCTCGTGCCTCTCCCTCCAGTTTAGGGGAATATAGGTACCAGTCCGAGAAACGAGGCGTTGCCGCCATAACGACGTAATGCGTTGGGCGCTGATCCAAACTTCCAGCGAGCACACCATACATCCCGCCAAAGTCGTGACCAACAAAAGTGAATCGCTTGGAGTCCATGTTTGGCTGGGACAGGAGCAAATCCATTGCGCGGCGAGTGTTCACAACCTCCTCAATCGAATTCTGCGCGTCATCATCCTGTGTGCGCTTGAGAAAGAAATCAGGATCGGACCATAGAGCTTCGATCAAAAGGCACACTGCGCCGCCGCGCGCCATCTCTTTTGCTTCCTCCTCAAATTGACTGCGATTCGAATCGTGTGACTCTGGCGCGTACCAATGCGAATATAGAATTGCCGCGAGCGAACCTTCGCCCTCTCCCTCTGGGCGAAACAACTCCGCAACGCGCCGATAACCGAAGGGCGTTTGCATGACCAGCAATTGACTTTCAATGCCATCCTGCGTGCGCTTGCCAAGCACTCGCAGGTCTTTTGATTCAAATCTTTGATGTTTGCCCATCTTCGTTAACATGGTTTCTCCAATTTAATTTGAATATTCCAATTATATGTGAATTGCACTGCTTGATACGCTTTAGTGATCAAATGTATGCCAAGCCGGGAAAGTACCGTTGCCGATCACCTGGACGCGTCCCGAGCCATCTAGACGCATAACGACCAGCTGGCCATTTTGTGAAAAGATAATTGTATCGTTGGAACCCCAATCTGGGAAACGATCTTCTTGGGTGTTGTCTGTCAAACGGGTATCGCCGGAGCCATCCGAATTCATGACGTGTATTTCAATTTCGGGGCCGATACCAACCTCCGCCGGAGGAAAATGATCACGTTGTGTATCGAAGGCGATGCGCGTGCCATCGGGCGACCAGGCGGCAGACGTGTCGTAAGCCGGGTTGTTCGTCAGGCGAGTCTGGTCGGTGCCGTCCGCGTTCATGACATAGATTTCATAGTCGTCATCGCGGGCGCTCTCGAAGGCAATACGAGTGCCATCAGGCGACCAGGTTGGGTATTCCCCGCTGGCAGTCGTCAAACGTTTGAGGCCCGAGCCATCTACATTGATTACGGCCAGATCGGTAAACGGGTTTCCGTCAAAGAACCGGGCAAAGGCGATGCGGGTTCCATCGGGCGACCAGGCAGGCGACCAGTCATATACCGAGTCATTCGTCAAATTACGCTGGCAGGTCCCGTCCGCGTTCATCACGTAGATTTCGTCGTTGCCGTCGCGTTGGCTGCGGAAGGCGATGTGTGTCCCATCCGGTGACCAGGTCGGGTCGAAATCTGACGCCGGGTCGGTGGTCAGTCGGATTGGCGTAGTCTCGCTGGATCCTTGCAATGCGGCGTCGAGGTTGAGGAGGTAAATGTCACCGTTCCCGTTATGTGTCGCACTGAAAGCTAACCAGTTACCGCGTAAGGGAGAGACGACTGTATTGGTATTTGGCAGTTGGCAATCCGATGATGGCGTTGGAGTAACCTCGACTACTTGGGCTGTCTTGGCGGGCGGGCCGAGGTTGGCGCAGGCTACGAGTTGTTGGCTTCCATCCGGCGCGATGCCATAAATGGCCAGGGCAAGATTGCCGGGAGTGGATTCATAAGCAGGCGTCTCAACCGTCTCTTCTTTTTGCCCTGCCTCAATATCTGGCAACTCGAAGATAGGCCTTTGATCCAACGGCACGCCGCTCACACAATCAATCGAGGCGTAGATGCCCCAGGGATTAAAGTCTCCGGATTTGTCAAGCTTGATTTCCAGCAAGGTGGTGCCGTCGCCATTATCGCGAGCCGTGAATGTACCGCTAATACCGGAGTTATTAACGGCCTCGACCTTGACCGTTCCATATCGTAATGGAGGGGTGTTGGTCGTTGCAATCAGTGTGCTTGTTAGCAACTCGGTCGGTGTCGCGGCTGGCTGGGACATGGTCGTGGGCGCTGCGGTTTGCTGAATCGGAGAGCACGCCGTTAATGTCAACAAGACAAAAAGTGCTCCCCGCCAAGATGATAGTAACAGACGCATGAATTATCTCATCTTCAGACTTTTCTTATATGTCAAGGTATTATTGGTCTCCAGCTTGGGTCGCCGGCATTGCCACTAATCAGTTTGGTGATCTCGCCGCTGGCGATATTCACCATGAAGATCCCTTCTCCTTGGTCGCCGTTTGAGTAAAAAGCAATTTCCGTTCCATCCGGCGACCACTTGGGCCCCCCTGCGAATCCTGCGGCGACAACGATGGTTAGGTTTGTGCCGTCAGAATTCATAATACACAAGGCGCGAAAGTCGCCGTTATTGGGGCTGGCACGTTGGGTTTCAAAGACAATATGTTTTCCGTCCGGCGACCAACTTGGCCACGAGTCTTCACCGGGACTCTTCGTCAGCCGCGTTTGTCCGGAGCCATCGGCATTCATCGTATAGATCTCCCAATCGCCATCTCGATAGGACTTGAAGGCGATCTTCTTACCATCCGGTGACCAGGCAACGTCCTCATTATTAAAGCCGGGAGTGTCGGTGAATTGCGTGACATCTGAACCATTGGCATTCATCACGTAGACTTCTGTGTTTGAGCGATCGCCACGATATGAGGCAAAGACAATTCGAGCGCCATCGGGAGACCATTTAGGCCATCCATCGTTTGCGGGGTTATTGGTCAAGTTAGTTTGGTTTGAGCCATCGGCGTTCATCACGTAAATCTCACC
>CAZIYY010000131.1:0-2729 GCA_964543585.1 uncultured Anaerolinea sp.
ATTCTCTACGGCAGCGGCTTGCGCCTGATGGAATGTTTGCGTCTGCGCGTCAAGGCTTGCCCTGAGCCTGTCGAAGGGATATTGACTTCGGTAATCACCAGATTATCGTCCGCGATGGCAAAGGCGAGAAAGACCGCGTCACCATGCTTCCCGATGCGCTTATCCCAGATTTGCAAACTCACCTCAAAACCGTTAGTGACATTCATCAACAAGACCTCAAAGCAGGCTATGGTGAAGTCTACCTGCCTTATGCCCTCGCCCGAAAATATCCCAACGCCCCTAAAGAATGGATCTGGCAATATATCTTCCCTGCCTTCGCTCGTTCTGTTGACCCCGAGACCAAAAAAATCAGGCGTCACCATCTCGACGAAAGCATTTTGCAAAAAACAATTCGCCAAACCGCGCGCATTGTAGGAATAGACAAACCCGTTTCCCCGCATGTCTTTCGCCACTCCTTCGCCACCCAACTCTTGCAAAGCGGCTATGATATTCGCACCATTCAAGAACTCCTCGGGCACAAAGCTTGCCCTGAGCCTGTCGAAGGGACGTAAAAACCACCATGATCTACACTCACGTTCTCCAGCGCGGCGGCCTCGCCGTCAAAAGCCCGCTCGACAATTAACCTCTTTTAACCTTCGTGCGCTTTGTGTACTTTGTGGTAAAAAAACAGCAATGAACATCACCCTCGCCCTCGGCGGAGGCGGCGCCAAAGGCAACTCGCATATTGGCGTCCTCCGCCGCCTTGAACAGGAAGGCTTTCGCATCAATGGGATCGCAGGCACGAGTTTTGGCGGGCTTGTGGCTGTCTTCTATTCATTGGGATACTCGCCCGATGAGATCGAAGACATGTTCGCCGCTCTCGACCAGACTCAACTCTACGGTCACGCGCCGAACGACGGACCCTCCTTGATTGGCTTGGCGGGCGGGACCAAATGGCTCGAAAGTATCATCGGGAAACGCACATTCGACGATCTCAAATTGCCTTGCATCCTCACCGCCGCAGACCTGAAAAGCGGTCGCGAAGCCCTTCTATCAAAAGGCTCTCTCATAGATGCAATACTCGCGACGGTTGCATTGCCCGGTATCTTTCCCGCGCGCCGCATTGGTGAACTTGAACTTGTAGATGGTGGCACGCTCAACCCGGTCCCTGTTGCGGCCGCGCGAGCAAGCGCCCCGCCGCAGGTGCCTGTGGTTGCAGTTGTATTGACCATGCAGATGGGAATCCCCGCGCAGCCCTGGAATATTCCATTGCCCAAATATCTTCCGCGCCAACTGATTGAGCGAATGAGCAAAATGCGATACGCGCAGGCGCTGGATGTCTTCTCGCGTTCGCTGGATATGGTCACGCGCGCCGTCACGCAATATCGTCTTGAAGTGGATAAGCCCGATGTTGTCATTCGTCCGCAGGTGACTGAAATTGATATACTTGACCGCGTGGATGTCCGCGACCTTGCGCGCAGGGGCGAAGAGGCGGTGAATGAAGCCCTGCCTGAATTGAAATCATTGTTCGCGTGGCAAAACCGTTTGCGCCGCGCCATCGGAGTTTAACTTGCCTTTCCTTAGTGATCTTTGTCCCGCTCGCATCTTTCAAATCTCTCAGTGCAGCGAGCGGGATTGTGTCCTTTGTGGTAAAAAGTTTTTACATTAGTTGCAGAGAATCGAGTTTAGATATGACACGTGATTTACGAAAATATGCGCGGCAAACCAATGTCCGAATCGGAGTTGGCGCAGGGCTGCTCCTGCTCATCGTTGGCACAGGCTTGATCTACTATATCTATGGTCCCGGCGCGGCAGTGGGTGGGCTGCTTTGCCTGCTCGCGGCGCTCGTGCCGATCGGATTGATCTTTTTATCGCTCGCGATCCTCGATTGGATTCAAAAACGTGCAAACCGTGATTATCCCGCTCGCATCTCTAAATCTCTCAACGTAGCGAGCGGGATTGATACCGAATTGATCCAATTCGACAACTGGACTCTGCGGATTCGGAGGACGACGCATCACGCCCCCCGTCTCCTGCTCCTCATCCACGGCTGGACCGGCGACGAAAACTCCATGTGGGTCTTCGCGCGCGACCTTCCGGCTCACTACTGGATGGTCGCGCCGCGCGCCCCGCATATCACGAAACCAGGTGGATATTCATGGCGTCCGAATCAAAGTGAATTGATTGGCAACCCCACATACGATATGTTTACAGCGGCTGCCGAAGGGTTGATCAAGCTTGTTGATGCGTATCAACGATCGGCTTGTCCTGAGCCGAGTCGAAGGGCTGGGCTTGCCCCGAGTTCAATCGAGGGGATTGATGCGAGCGTCTTCGATGTCATAGGGTTTAGTCAGGGCGCGGTCATGGCGAGTATGTTGGCGTTCCTGTATCCGCATCGAATCCGCAAAACGGGAATCCTTGCGGGATTTATCCCAGGCGGTTTGGATGAACTCGTCACGAAACGCCCATTGGAGGGCAAGCCTTTTTTTGTCACGCATGGCACGAAGGATGAAACCGTGACGATTGACCGCGCCCGTGACTCGCTCGAAATTCTTGAACGGGCTGGCGCGCGCGTCACCTATTGCGAAGATGAAGTCGGACACAAAGTGAGTCTGCCCTGTCTGCGTGCCCTGAGGGATTTTCTGGCTGATTAATATTGATTGCTTCCTGCGCCGTCCTCGGCGCGGGAAATCCATTCGCGCAGATTTGCGGAGATTAGCGGAAGGCAGCCCTTCCCGCCACAATCCTCA
>CAZIYY010000131.1:2739-15069 GCA_964543585.1 uncultured Anaerolinea sp.
CTATAAGGCGGCGTAACATTTGCGTAAGGGTTTGGCGCAGTAAGACTGCGCGACGCTTAATCATCTCTCATTTGTCCGTTGACGCACACTTCTTTTGTGAGTATCCTTGATATGTAATGTCACTGCGAGTGGCGCCGAGGCGACGCGAAGCAGTCTCCCACATAACAGGAGATTGCTTCGACGGAAGCCTGCCCTGCCGAAGGTGTCGAAGGGAGCGTCGTCTCGCAATGACATGCAAAGGTGAATGAATGGATCGAAATCTTTCCCGTCGCGATTTTCTAAAACTAACAGGCGTCGGTCTTGGCGCGCTGGCGTTTAAACCTTATCGAGCGTTCGATTTTGAATATTTATCCACTCCCAGGCGCCTGCCGCAATTTCCAAATAGTGAAATCATCGGGCGTGTCGTTGACTCTGATATAGATCTTCGGAGTAGTCCGACTAATGATCCAAACCTGAACACCTCCATAGGCAAACTGCCGGCCGATACCCTCGTGGAATGGGGGCGCCAGGTGATCGGGAATGTGATCGGTGGATTAAGCAACCAGCGCTATGTTGAAACTCCGCAGGGCTATATTTATGCCTCCGTGCTTCAGCCCACGCGCAACCATCCCAACACGCCGATTCCGGAGATGCCTGCCGGGCAACAGGGTTTTTGGGCGGAGGTGACTGTTCCATACGTTGATCTGGCGCATGAAGGCTCAGTCGCTTCACCGTGGTTGAAGGATCATATTACGTATAACTTTCCCCCGCGTTTATATTATGGTCAGGTGGTGTGGTTTGACCAAATTCGCTCGAATAATGGCTTTGTGGAATACCGCTGGAATGAAGGCGTAGACGGACACGGTTATGGTTACGGCGCGTATAACGAATTTTATTGGGCGGATGGCGCGGCTTTCAAAATCCTTACCGAGGAAGACGTGGCGCCCATCAGCCCGGATGTCGACCCGAATGAGAAAAGGATCGAAGCCGATCTGGATTATCAAACTCTATCCTGTTATGAGGGGAATACCGAGGTCTACTTCTGCCGCATATGCAGTGGACTGTTATATGATCCTGCTACCGGAGAGATCAGCGACAAACTTGCCACTCCGGTGGGCAATCTGCTGACGCACTGGAAGATCATATCCCTGAATATGACGGCCGGCAGTTTTCAATCCGGGTATTCCACGCCGGCAGTGCCATGGTCAACGATGATCAGCGGCGACGGGATCGCCATTCACGGAGCTTTCTGGCATAACGCTTTTGGGGAGAAACGTTCGCATGGTTGTATCAATGTCTCGCCTGAGGATGCGAAATGGATCTTTCGCTGGACAACCCCCTATGTTTCCCTCGCCCAAAGTGAAGTGCGCGTATCCCTTCCCGATCATGGCACGATTGTCGTCACCACGAAGATAAATTTATGAATTGCCCGGACCTTCAGAGATTGTTTAAAAACTCATCCTACGCAATGTCATTCTGAGCGCCAGCGAAGAATCTCTAAGATTATCGCAGAGACCCTTCGCTAACGCTCAGGGAATCAT
The DNA here is from genome assembly GCA_964543585.1 of uncultured Anaerolinea sp. Taxonomy (GTDB): domain Bacteria; phylum Chloroflexota; class Anaerolineae; order Anaerolineales; family Villigracilaceae; genus Defluviilinea. Next base: position 4,260 of record CAZIYY010000131.1, read on the forward strand.
GTTTGGGAGCGTAAGGTAGGTTGTTAAAACCAAGTTATTAAACAGTCTCTTAGGGTCTGATCAATACAAGGAGTTGCATGGATCTCGCGAACATCACCATTGGTCTTGCCTTTCTGGCTGGTTTGGCATCCTTTCTTTCGCCCTGTGTCTTTTCACTCGTCCCCGCGTATATCGGATATTTGGGCGGGCGCGCGGCTGGAGGAGAAACAACTCGGAGCAATCGCTTCGTCACCTTCACGCACGGGCTGGCATTCGTGCTTGGATTTAGCGTGGTCTTCATCACGTTGGGAGTTGCCACGTCTGCCTTCGGACGCCTGCTGTTCGACCTGCGCCTCCTCCTCTCAAAAGTGGGCGGGATCATCGTCATCATCTTTGGCTTGCACATGATCGGCGTTTTCCGTATTCCACTTTTGGAATATGATACCCGTGTTCAACAGTTACCTGATCGCAAGTGGGGCTACCTCTCTTCGGCGTTGATGGGTGTGTTCTTTTCTGCAGGTTGGGCGCCCTGTGTGGGACCTGTCCTCGGCGCGATCCTGACGCTTGCCCTGAATGGCGGCTCGATCTCGACGGGCGTTTCTTTGCTTTCCGCATATTCGGCGGGACTTGCCATTCCGTTCCTGATCGCCGCGCTTGGGGTTGGCTGGGTCTCGCTCACGTTGCGAAAATATGGCAGGGTCATGCACTACGTTGAAATCGCCATGGGCGTGGTTCTTGTCATTGTCGGCTTTATGCTCTTCTCCGGTATTTTTGAACGCATCGCCCAGGCGGGTCAATTCTTCTGGATTGATTTCGGATTGTAATATTTATGCTCAAGCCGCCGTCCTCGGCGGCGAGGCCTGTCCTGAGCCTGTCGAAGGGACGCCGCCGAGAGCATAGAATTTAGATATAATCACTCCATTATGCTCACCGTCACACTTTACACTCGCAAGGACGATCCCTCGAGCGTTGAAGCCAAATCCAATTTGGAATCCATCCGGGATAAGTACCCGCATCGCCTCGTGGAAGTGGATGTGGATTCCGACCCGGTCCTTCAAAAAAACTTTGGCGAGCGCGCGCCGGTCATTGAGGTTGGTCCGTACAGCCTGAAATCCCCATTCGATAAACAAAAATTGATGATGACTCTCGGCGCGGCGAACGATCGCCGCAGTCAACTCAATAAACTTGGGCGTGAAGACCGCCACGAACGCATCCATCGCGCGCAGGAGATCAGCGGCGCAGATCGAGTCATGTATTGGATATCCAGGCATTATCTGGCTCTTCTCAATGGATTCATGCTGCTCTACTTCGGCTTGCCCATCCTTGCTCCCGTGTTGATGAAAGCGGGCGCGCCGCTTCCCGCAAGCGTGATCTATACGATTTATAAACCTCTGTGCCATCAGTTTGGGTTCCGATCCTTCTTCCTGTTTGGCGAGCAGGCGTATTATCCGTTGGGTGAGGCGGGCATAAACGGAGTCAAAACCTTCGAGCAGGTAACAGGTATTAGCGAAGTTCGCGATCCTACAAGTTATTCCCGTTTTGAGGCGCGCCAATATACAGGCAACGAAGTCATCGGCTATAAGATGGCGCTTTGCGAGCGCGACATGGCGATCTATGGCGCGATCTTTCTCTTTGGCGTCATCTACGCCCTGACGGGCCGCCGCATCAAGCCATTGCACTGGATGCTGTGGATTTTGATCGGCATGGCTCCCATCGGTTTGGATGGCTTCTCGCAGTTGTTCAGCCAAATGGAATGGTCGTGGTTGGTGTCCGTCCTTCCGTATCGCGAGAGCACGCCGCTCCTGCGCGTGTTTACGGGCGGGCTCTTTGGCTTCGCGACGGCTTGGTTTGCCTACCCTTATATCGAAGAATCCATGTCTGAGACCCGCCAGTTCTTTATCAAAAAGTTTGCCTCAATCAAACAAAATAATTCTTAACTTTCATTGAATTGCTCCAGCCGCCGTCCCCGGCGGCATCAACCTCCTGGGCCGGGACGAAGGACAAAATGCCGCTTATCGAACACAACAGCCTCCGTTACTTTCAATTTGAGACCATCCAAACCCGTCACGCGATCTTCACGCGCCATGGCGGCGTCAGCCCTGAGCCTTGGGGTTCTCTCAATGTCGGCGGGACGGTGGGAGATGATCTTGCGCGCGTAAAAGAGAATCGCCTGCGCTCATTTCAAGCGTTGGGTCGCGCGCCTGAATCGATTTTCGATGTATGGCAGGTCCACAGCGCAGACGCGGTGTGTGCCCGCGTGCCGCGCCCCGATGGAGAGTCTTTACGACAGGCAGACATTATTTTTACGGATACGCACGAAGTAACGCTCTTCATGCGCTTTGCGGATTGCGTTCCCATTTTGCTTCACGATCCGCGTAAAGGGGTTGTCGGTGTGGCGCACGCGGGCTGGATGGGCACCTTGCGCGACGTTGCCACTGCAACCGTCAATACCATGCGTAAACAATATGGCTCAAACCCGGCCGATATTATCGCGGGGATTGGGCCGTCCATTGGTCCCGATCATTATCAGATTGGCGCCGATGTTATCCTGCAAGTCATGCAAAAATATGGGGACGAATCTGAATACCTGCTCAAGTCACACAATGGAAAAATTCATTTCGATCTATGGAGGGCAAATCGCCTCCTACTCGAACGCGCAGGCGTGGGTCAAATCGAGACTGCCGAAATTTGCACAGCCTGTCACACCGACGACTGGTTTTCCCACCGCGCTGAAAAGGGCCGCACGGGCCGCTTCGGCGCACTCATCTCATTACAATAGTACTCGCGTTGAGCAGGCGCCAATTCTTAGCATGTCATTGCGAGTAAATCCATGGCGCGGAGAAGCGCGCCATTCAAAGCCGAAGAAACAAAACCTTAGCCACGAATTACACGGATTTTCGCGGATTGGTTTTTAAAAAAATTCGTGCGAATCCGTGAAATCAGTGGCAAAAGACTCCTTTGAACTCCTTGTTTCTTAGTAGGGGGTATTTCCCGAAGCAATCTTCCTGTTTCAATGCAGGGGCTGCTTCGCCGAAGGCTCGCAGTGATATGTTCTTATTGCGAATTGCTGTGAGCAGGCCGAAGCGAGCATGAGGGGCATTATAATAACTCCATGACCGACCTCGTCACATCGATTCGTGAAAATTACGAATACACCCTCGAACAAATATCAAACGCCGCCCGCAAAAGCGGACGCGATCCAAACGAAATTCGCCTGGTTGTCGTCACGAAATCACAGCCGATTGAAATTGCCCAAGCCGCCATCGAAGCAGGCGCGCGCATTCTCGGCGAAAATTATCCCGAAGAAGGTGTTACGAAAATTCAATCCATACCGCCGCAAAGTGGGGTAGAATGGCATATGATCGGTCACGTGCAGAGCCGAAAAGCCCAACTCGTGGCAGATCATTTCGCACTTTTACACTCCCTCGATAGCCTCAAACTTGCGCAGCGCCTCAATCGTTTTGCGTCCGAGTCCAACCTCGCTTTGCCCGTTCTGCTTGAATTCAATGTCGGCGGCGAAGAAAGCAAATCGGGATGGGATGCATCGGATGAATCAAACTGGAATGTGCTTCTCCCCGAACTTGCTGATTTGCTCGACTTGCCAAACTTGCGCGTTCACGGATTGATGACGATGCCTCCGCTTGAAACGGACCCCGAAGACTCGCGTCGCTTCTTTCAACGCCTGAGGTTGTTACGTGACCATCTGGCGACTCAGTTCCCCGAGATGGACTGGCGCGAACTCTCGATGGGCACGAGCGCGGATTACGCAGTGGCAGTGGAGGAGGGCGCGACCCTCGTCAGAGTAGGAACGGCTATCGTGGGCGCGCGCAATTATAAGTCGGACGCGGAGCGTGAAGCATAATGACTATCCTGATACAAATTATCGGCGCCCTGTCGCAACTGCTCGTTTTGCTCGTGATCCTATCTGCAATCCTTTCCTTCTTCATGGATCCGTATCATCCCGTGCGGCGTGGGGTTGATAACATTGTGCAGCCGATGCTCAATCCCATCCGACGCATTGTGCCACTTGTCGGAATGTTCGACTTTAGTCCGATTATTTTGATCATTCTTATACAGGTGGTTTCTAATCTCGTCGTAGGATTCTTATTTACTTTGAGGTGAAGCATGGCTGATCGTAAATTCAACTTGCACGGTGGTCAAAAAGGCTCTGCGCTCGCTGTCCGCGTGACGCCGCGTGCCAGCCGCAACGAGATTGTGGAGGTGCTGGAGGACGGGACGATCAAAGTCCGTATCGCCGCGCCGCCTGCGGATGATGAAGCGAACGCCGCGTTGATCGAATTCCTCGCAGAGATTTTGGGCGTGCCAAAGTCTCGCCTGGATATTGTTGCAGGCGAATCGGGACGCGACAAATTGATCTCTGTGGTGGATATGGATGTGGCGACTGCCCATCAGCGCATTGTGGCGCATATAGGCTAACCTCCAGGATTTGAAACATCATTCCCTGGTGATTTGACCGGGGATTTTTTTGCCATTTATGGGTCTGGACTGTATAAAGATCGATACGTATTGTATATCTCATAAATAAAGCGGATGTAGTCGCGCGTTTCCTGAAAGCGGATGATTTCGAGCAGAAGGTCTGGGTCATCACCCGCGAGCTCCTTCCACACGACCGCGTTTCCAGGACCGGCGTTGTAGGCGGCTAATCCCGCGTATAGATTGTTTCCAAGCTGTTTTCGATTCTTGTCCAAATAATACGCGCCGAAGCGGACGCTTACATTGGGGCGAAATAGATCTTCAGAGTCGTATGCGGGGGGCCAGTTGAGTTCACTGGCGATCTGCGCGGCTGTAGCGGGGACAATCTGCATCAATCCATGCGCGTTTGCCGTGGAGCGGACAAAGCCCTCGAATAGACTCTCCTGCCGAATCACGCTGAACATAAACAGCGGATCGTGTCCGTATTTTTGCGCCTCCGCGATGATGAGATCGTGATAATACAACCCATAGCGGACGTGATTGAAATAAGGCGGGGCAGTCAGGGAAGCAGACTGGCTCTCCAGCCCGGCAAGCGTCAATACTTCGCGTGCGGCAAAAATTGACGTGCGATATAAACTGATTTCGAGCAAATGGTTGGCGAGTCGAAAACTGTCCGCGGGATTCGATTTGATGGACTCTCTCAACGATTCAAACTCGAGCCGCGCTTCATCATACATGCCGAGTTCCCATAATTCAGTGCCGCGTATGAATCTTGGGTCCTGCGCCAGCGCGCCGGGGCCGGTCAAGTCTGTCTCTGGCGGCAGGTTGAATTTAACGCGTACCCAGGCTTCTGCGTCTTTCCGTTCCTGGGCGAGATCGGGATTCAGGTTTGTCGTGGCGGGCGATTCGAATGGCGCGCGTCCGAGAATGAGATCGCGGGCGCGCAGGCTGTAGTAGCCCGTTGAATCAATTGCCTGCCCCTGTTGCCAGGATGCTTCCGCGGAGACGTTATCGCCCAATTGTCTCTGGATTTTTCCGATCCAAAGATAAGAGCGGGCGCGGTCTTCGGGCTTGGATGAAAGGAGCAAGCCGCGTTGAAATACGGCGAGCGCGCCTGCGTAATCTGCGAGACGATAACGTGAGACGCCAGCCAGAAAGAGCGCGGTGGGAACCTGCTCATTGTCAGGATATTCGTTTGCCACGCGCTCCCAGGTTTGCGCGGCTTCCTCCAGCCTGCCATCGCGTTCGATGATGCGCGCGGCGTTCATCAAAAAATCAGCTGCGAAAGGCGACTCGGGAATCGCCGCGACGAAATCCAGCAAAGTCTGCGCGCCCGCCCGATAATCGTTCAAAACTGTCCATTGAAGGAAGGCTTTATCTTCCCACGCGTCCACCCAGCGCGCATGGTCGGAATAATTCGCAATGAAATAATCGAGTTCATCGAGGGTCTCCTGCGTGCGTTGCAGGTCGCGCAACGTCAGCGCGCGGTAGTAGTGCGCGGTGCCATCGTTGACGGGGTGTGCAGCGATGTAGCGATCCAGCGCAGCGAGCGCGACATCATATTGATCGGCGAAGTAATCCACCAGCCCCCGCTCGAGGTCGTCCACTTCTACATTCGCGTCGACAAGTTCCACCAGCGCGAGATACGCATATTGCGAAAGCGGATAATTCTCCACCGCGTGCAGATAACGCGCCTGGGCTTCCGCGGTCTGGCCGAGTTCGGTGTGCGCGTTGCCCGCCAGATAATCCATTTGCGCTTTGATGAAATCATTCGACGACGTGGAGGAGATTTGATCGTAGAGGGCCAGGGCTCCCGCGTAGTCTCCGAAAGAGGCGCGGGTTTGGGCAACTTTGATTTGCAGAGTCAAGCCATCGTCGAGGCGGGAGACGGTCAGCGCGGCAGTATACGCGTTCAACGCATTGGCATAATCCTTCGCTTCACTGAACGCGTCTCCGCGATATTCCTGAATGTATCCATCCAGGACGCCAGGGATGCGCGTCATGTAGGTGTTATAAGCCTCCGCAGATTGTTGATATTGATTTAAGCCGTCGTACGCGCGCCCCATCAAAAAGTAAGCGCGCGCCGAATAAGTTGAATCGGGATATTCGTTCGTCAATGTTGTGAGCGTATCGAGCGCGAGTTGATAGCGGCCATCGGCGAGTTCGGTGCGTCCAAGCCCCCATAACGCCGCGGCTTTCACCGCGCTGTCCGTTGAGTCGTTGAATGCAGCGAGATATTGTTCGCGCGCCAGATCATAGTCGCCATAGAACAATGCCTGGTCGCCCGCCGCGATCCTCACAACAGGTTCAGGCGTCGGCAATGGAGTCGGCGTGATGGTCGCAGTGGGGGTGGGGCTTGGTCCTGCTGTGATCGTCGAAACGGGCGTTGGGATGGGCAGGGGGAATGACTGACATGCGGACACGCTGAAAATGATCCACAGCCAGATCAATCTTCTTATTGAGTTCATACGAAACTTATAATGGATGATAAAAGGGGTGTCAATGTCACACATTAATTCGCGCTAAGCGGAGCTGGTCGAGTAGAGCGAGTGTTCTTCTCGCTCGTACCGAGACCATGCAAAGTCGAAGCGCTTCGTCTGCGCTCCGCTCGGCGCGGGAATTACGAAAGGACTTCCACGTTCATTCCCAGCCTCAGCCTGCCCTCGTTCAACGGAATGACGTTTTGCCCGAAGATGGCTCCAAGTTCATGCTTGCGATATTTGCCCAGGGTCTTGAGCGGTTCCTTGCTTTGTTCCAATGTTTCCTTGTCTATGGTGGTGACCACGCAACGCGCGCATGGTTTGACGACTGCTAATTCAACGTCGCCGATCCTGATTCTGTTCCATGTATCTTCCGCGAACGGTTCACCTCCCTTGACGATAACATTCGGTCGAAAGCGGTTCATTGGGAGTGGCGATTCCAGCCGCGAGTTCAAATCCTGTAGTCCCTCTTCTGACGTGAGCAAAATCGGATACCCATCCGCAAAGCCTGTGTGGTCATCTGGGTTGATCGTGTATTCCTCGTTGACCGTGCGTTTGTATCCATCCGCGATGTGAACGAGTCTTACAGAAGCCCCAAGCCAATCTGAAAACCATTGAGCGGCTTCATCGCCCTGGTCAATTGACTGCACGCCTTTGCTTTTCCAAATGTTTACAGGTTGAGAGGTTCCACAAGTTTGGGTCGCCAATTGTATTGAATCGTAGTTGGGCGCAGATAATATGAGCATCCCATCATTCAGCGCGGGCGTTACCAATGCAAGTTTGGGATATTTCCGTTGCGTGAGAAATTCATCTTTGGGTGTGACGACCATCATGCGGCGGTCGTTTTGCAAGCCCATACGTTCGACGTTTGCGGAGTCCACTTCAAACCCGCGACAGGCTTTGATGGGGTAGTAAATGAGTGATGATAATGTGACAGGCATGGGGCAATTGTACCCCAGAGAAAATGCCCGTTTTTCAGTTATGGAGGACAGTATGGTATGTCAAGCGCATGGGATTTGCCAGTTATCACACTGGTTGAGCTTCAGCCTGTTTATTGTTGAATGTTACATATCCCAGCCAGAAGATTGCAGAGTTCCAAACGATGAAGATCCAGGGAAGATCGAAAATAATGGGAAGCAGGACCCCTATGCTTATCAACGCGCCAGCCCATTTTGGAAACACATTTGCCCTGAATATTGAGATGCCAAATAACAGCCATCCTAGGCTTTCAAGTCCGAAGTTCAGAATGAAACCAACGATAAGTCCTGTTGCAGGACAGGCGCAATGAAGACTTCGCTCCAATCCGAACCAATCATCATAGTGGAGCCGCTAAACGCAAGCAGGAAGGCGATCAAGCCAAATGTCCCTGCCTTTTCCGAGTGATACAGGTAGATGCCAATGATGCCAATGACCACCAGCACTTTGCCTGCCAGAAATAGGATGGCTGAGATTTGATCGGTCACTTCACCCGTATACACATCACTCGATTTGCCAGTGAATAAACCGATACTATCCGCGGCAACCAGCAAAATGCCGCCGAGCATGGCGGCAAAACCACTCACGCGAGTCATTCTTGATATGTACATTCATCTCCTGTTTTCTGTCGCGATGAAACAGCGCTTCGTTTCACGTATTCCGAAGCCTTACTCCAAAGAGGAGAAGAAATCCTCTCATTTCCATTCCCCCTGATGCGCGAGAAGGGTTATCCGCCGCTCTCGTATTTGAACGAGACTTTTAACTTTGCGCGGTAAGCCGTGACCTTGCCATCCTCGATCACCATATCCAATTCAACGACTTCGGCAACGCGCAGCTCACGCAGGGATTGCGCGGCGCGCTCCACTGCCACGGTCGCGGCTTTCTCCCATGATTCCGTGCTGGTGCCGACTAACTCGATGACCTTATAAACGCTATCTGCCATGGTTGATTCTCCTTTGAAAAAAATGAATACCACTGCCAGTCTCGTACGAGATTTTACTTCATTCCTATCTTTCTGAGTTTCGTGCTTTCAAAGTATCCCAAATCACATTCAGAACTGAATCGACATTATTCATTACATCGTTGTTCCAAAACCGCAATACTTGATAGCCCTTTGATTCAAGAAAAGCAGTTCGGTCTGCATCATAGTCTTCTTGTTCAAGATGTTGACCGCCGTCCAGTTCAATGATGAGTTTCTTGCGCGGAGCGCAAAAGTCCACAATGTAGTTACCTATGGCATGCTGGTTTCTAAAATGGACATCGCCCATTCGGTGTGCGCGTAAATGTGTCCAGAGTTTGGTTTCTGCGGGTGTCATTTCGCGGTGCAATTGTTTGGCACGCGCGAAGATTTTGGGTGTGGTGCGTTTATGCAATGGGACCCCCTCTGTCCTTCGGACATCTCCCCCAATTGAAGAGCGCAATTGGGGGAGAAAAAACTTCTCGTTGGGAAGAAATAAAATTTTTCATAAATATAGCACATTCCCCTTCCCCCATTCGAGATCTTCGAATGGGGGAAGGACGGGAAGGGGGTCAAGACCCCTCCACCGCATTCCTCACTTCTTTCAAAATTCCCTCCTCATCACATTTGACCAATTCATCGAACAACCTCAGCACGGACTTGACCACCCCCGCATGCGGCGCAATCTTCCGCGCCCGTTTAAAAGTCTCCACCGCCTCGGCAAGAAGTTCCTCCCGCCCGCGCGCCCCAATCGGCAATCGTAAATCGCAAATCGTCAATCCTGAGAGCGCCAACCCCTTCGCATCCAGCGCATCGTAATAATCAGGCGTCTTGGCAAGGATTTCATCTGCCTGCGCGATGGATTTGGTAAAAGCCTCTTGCGCGGTTCCCCTTTCCCCTTGCCGCAAAGCGATGATACCGCGCAGGGCGGTTGCATTGTGATTGTTTAGTGGAGCATCGTATTGAAGCGCGGCTTCGATGGTGGAGCGGGCATTGACCAAATCGTTTTGGAAAAGATAAACTTGTGCAAGCGAATGACGAGCAATAGCTTGCCGTAATGGAGACGCAATATCGTCAGAGATTTGGAGGGCTCGCTTGATGATTTCTTCAGCTTTTTGAAACTCGTCGAGACTTAAGTGGATACTTCCGATTCTCCTTAAATTTGCAGCTTCTCCATCACGGTCGCCAATTTCGTGGAGAATTTCCAAAGCTTGTTCGCATAATTCGATAGCTTTGCGTGTCTCGCCTAAATCGTAGTAAGCAAGACCAAGACAGCCGAGATCAATTCCTTCGTCTCTGCGTTCGCCCATCTCGCGGGAAATGGCCAAAGATTGCTCATGGAATTCTATGGCTTTGCGCGTATCGCCTAGATCAGTATAGGCGAGACCAATATGCCCAAGAAAAACACCTTTCCACTTGAGGTCTTTAGTTTCTTGTGCAATATTCAAACCGCGCTGGTAAAAATCAATAGACTCTTTTGCTCTACCGATGCTGTAATATGAATATCCAAGACCATTTAGATATTCTAAGTGCAAATTTGTATCTGATATTTTGTCCCTCAATCGCATAAACAGATCAATTAACAAGCGATAATGTCCCCACAAAAGCAGGTAATTAGAATTAATTTCATTCAACACTCTCGCTGCGGTGTCGTAATCACCTGCGACACATCGCAGGTCAAATTCGGCCAGTTGTGCGGCTAAATCATCCAATTTTTTCCATTCCGCGCGCGGTTTGCGGGCTTGGGCAAAGTAGTCTGCAGCGCGGTTGAGCAGGTCGTGTTGGGAAAAATCATCGAACCGCGAAGTGCGCGAAGAACGCGAAGATTCAAAAAGAAGTTCAAGGTCTTCCTTTGCGACCTTAGCGGTCTTAGCGGTTGATTTTCTTTGGTTTTCCTTAGTGACCTTAGTGTCCTTTGTGGTTAAAAGCTCTTCAACAGGAATAATACTGAAAGCATATTCCTTATCCGCAGGATGTAAATAAT
>CAZIYY010000132.1:0-13916 GCA_964543585.1 uncultured Anaerolinea sp.
TTTGCCATGAGTTTTCTACTTTTCACTGGTATCATTTTACGGGAGGGTTACCCCCGCGCGGGCGCCATGCAAATTTTTGCGCGAATTTATTAGGCTTGCGTTCAAGCGCGTCCGCGATCAATTTTCCCAGCAGTGGCGTGAACTTGAAGGCATGCCCGCTATCGCCCGCCGCGACGAATAAACCGGGCCGGTCGGGATCATGGTCAATCCACAGGTTGCCATCCCATGAATCGCAGTATGGACACAAACGATTAAAAAGAACCGGCGCATTTGCCAGCGCAGGGAAGGTTCCGCCCAGAAAGGCGCGGAATTTTCCCTCCTGATCCCAGGGCATCACGCGCGGCTCATCGGGATGGAAGCGCCAGCCCGCGCCGTGATTCGCAATTTTGAGCCGACCATCCTGAATCGCAGAGAATCCATACCAACCCGTGTTGGAAATATCCGCCGTCCACGGAACGAAGTTTGGCGGGGTGAAAAGTTCCATATCGGGAACCTGAAAGTGGAAGACCGGTTGAAAGACCGTCCACAAGACATCGCTGAGGTGTGGGAGCAGGTGAGGGGTCCACGCGCCTGCCGCGACGATGACAAAATCTGCAAGATGCTTTTCGCCGTCGTCTGTTTGGATGCCGATCACGCGCGCATCTTCATCCCGCAAACGCGAAAACTTTTTTCCGATATGAAATTGCGCGCCGAGTTTTTGCGCCTCGGCATATAACCATTCGAGCACGCGGCCGCTCTCCGCCCAGCCCGCGCGCGGGTTGTAATATCCATCTCTGTAGCCTTCAGCGTTCCATGCAGGGAAGCGGCGTTTGAGTTCTGCCGAGTCGAGCCGCTCAACGATGTGTCCGCGTTTTTGCAGGAGACGAAAACTCTCAAGCTCGAAACTTCCGGGCTTCATCTCTTCGCGCGTCATAATGACAAATCCCGTTTCGTGCAACAAGGGTTTTTCCCATGCTTGATTCCATGCATCCCACACTTCAAAGGCTTCTTCCATGAGGATCATATAGTCCTCATCCGCGCCATAATCCATACGCAAGACTTTGCTGATGTCGGTCGTTGCCGCGAGCGGATGCGGGATGGGACCAGGATCAAATAAATCCACTTTGTAACCGCGCAGGCGCAATTCAAGCGCAGCGGACATGCCGAATGTTCCACCGCCGACAATGATGAGGTGTTGTGATTCGTTCATCCACCCAGTGAGTCGTTTACCATCACCTGCCCACTCTTCGACTTTGGCTGCGCCAGCCGCAAGTAGACTGCGCCGCGCGCATCCAGATAGATTGCCTCAGGCGTTTGGACGATCCGTATCATTACCTGTTCGCAACCGGAACAACGCAGAACAATTCCCGGCCCGTGTATGAAAGCCAGCAATGTGCCGATCTCCCCTTCCCTGCCGCAGGTGACGCATTCGGTCGGCGCGGCGGTCATTTCGAGACCGAAGATCTCCTGCAGCAATCCAGCTGTTGCGTTTGCATCCAACATGAGTTCGCGGTTGATATCTTCAGTGGTGTTTTCCATCTCAGCCTCCTGTCGGGCCAAAGCGTTCGGTTTTGATCTGGTTGGATGAAACGCCAATCTTGACCAATGTATTTGCGGCTGACTCGACCAATAGCGTCGGCCCGCAGATAAAGACTTGAACGGTTTTACCCAGCGGCTGGGTGACTTCCTTCACCATTGCTTCATCAATGCGCCGCGCATAGCCCTTCCAGTTTGCAGGTTGGGAGCGCGTGAGCGTGTGAAAGATTTGCAGCCCGCTGTTTGTTGGGCGCAGTTTTTCCAGTTCGTTGTAGTAAATGATATCTTCGAAAGCGCGCGAACTGTAAAGCAGACTCGTCGGATTCATCGCGCTTGACGCGGCGCGGTGACGGAGCATGGACATCAACGGCACGATGCCGGACCCGCCCGCGATCAACAGCAGCGGACCGGGCAACAAGCCCGCTTCCCAAACGAAGTAGCCGCCGATCGGTCCGCGCGCTTCGATGCGGTCGCCGGGAACGAGAACATCATGCAGATATGTCGAGACTTCGCCGTCGTTGATGCGTTCAACGGTGATATCAACTTCTCCATCGCGTTCCGGCTCGGATGCGATGGAGTAACTGCGTTGCGTTTGATAGCCATCCTGCGCGGTGAGGCGGACGTCGTAATGCTGGCCCGCACGATGTTGCGTCCAGTTTGGAAGCGTCAGCGTGAATGACTTCACTTTAGCGGTTTCAGGCTTGATGTCGCGGATCGAAGCGATTTGCCAGTTGAGAGTTTGTTTCATATAGACCTCTGGTATGTCACTCTGAGGGAGCGTTTTTCGCGACCGAAGAGTCTCGCTCGTCGTGGTAGAGACTCTTCACTGCGCTCAGAGTGACATGATGTCAATCATTCCAATACCTCTGTTCCTTCCATGGATCGGCGTGGTTATGATAACCAGCCGATTCCCAAAAGCCCGGCTTGTCCTTTTCCATGAGGCGGATGCCGCGCACCCATTTGGCGCTCTTCCAGAAATAGAGATGCGGCACCACCATGCGCGCAGGTCCGCCATGTTCGGGCGCGAGCGGTTTATCGTCATATTTCAGCGCGATAAAGGATTGACCGTTGACGATGTCGGTAAGAGGGAGATTCGTTGTATATCCGCCATCGCTATAGGCAGTGACAAACGCAGCTTTGCGATCCAACTCAACGTGTTCGAGCAGGGTGTCGAGACTGACGCCTTCCCACTGCATGTCGAGGTGCGTCCATTTGGTGACGCAGGAAATATCCACCACGTATTTCTGCATGGGGAGTTTGAGAAACTCCTGCCACGACCAACTTACTTTTTCTTTGACAAGCCCTTCAATCGTGAACGTCCATTTATCGAGGGGAGTGTATGGAGTTGGACCCGCGGAAAGAACAGGGAAATCATTCGTGAGATACTGGCCCGGCGGGATGCGATCCGCTTTCTCCCCTCCGCGCCGCTTGCCGACGAAACCGCGCGAGACAAATCGTTCTTCTGACATGGCTGCTCCTTTACGTCCAAGTTTATCTGCTTGTTGAATTCCATTATAAAACACAAATCTTCGAAATGAGATGTCTCGGAGATTTGGACTGCAAAATTTTCATGGAGCAAGCCGTCGTATACACCCAGCGGTCACATCATACAAACCAACCATCACGGACATTTCTCCAGATGCAAGTATTTCTGACATTCATCAAGTGTGAGCGAACGTGTCACACGCGATTGGGCTAGTGTAATCAATTCTTCCATCGAAAGTGTGTAGATTCGCACTGTGCCATCGTCGCTGAAGGTTGCCAGCCGCGTCCCATCCGGGCTAAACGCCACGCCCCCCACAACAGCGGCATGGCCATACAATGTAAGCAATTCTTCACCGGACACCGCATCCCAAATTTTTGTGGTCTTGTCCGCGCTGGCAGTGGCAATACGCGTCCCGTCCGCGCTCCACGCCGCCCCATAGACAGCGCCTGAGTGCCCGGACAATTCCAGCAGTAGTTTGCCGGTCCCTGCATCCCACACTTTCGCGATTTCGCTCGTGTCCACTGTAAGCAGGCGTGTCCCATCTGGGCTGTAAGAGACGCCGCCGTTGACTCCGGTCGGCATTGGCAGGCGCAATAACGGCTTTCCAGTTACTAGCTCCCAGACGATGGCTACGTTATCCTCCCCGCCCGTGACCAGTCGTGTACCATCCGGACTGAAGTCAAGCCAGTACACGCCGCCCTTATGCCCGGATAGAGTTAGCAACTCCTGACCTGTGGCGGCATCCCACAGTTTGGCTGTCTTATCCGCACTGGAGGTGGCTAGCTGCTTCCCACTCGGGCTGAACTTAGCCTCGCCGACAAGATCTGTATGACCGCTCAAAGCGCGCAACGACCGGCCGGTCGCCGCATCCCAGACCCTTGCGTTATGATCCGCGCCGCCAGTGACGATGAGCTTTCCATCGAGGCTGAAGGCGCCATGCTCGAGGGCCTGGTCACTGGACAATGTGAAGAATAATTGGCCCGTCAGCGCGTCCCACATTTTTATCTTCCCCTCTGTACTACTGCTCAACAAGCGTGTCCCATCGGGGCTGAAGTAACCACGATACACTTGCTTCGTGTGGCCGGTCAAGGTGAGAAGCTCCCGGCTGGGAGCGGGCTCCCACAGCCTTGCAGTCCCATCGTCACTGGCGGTTGCAACACGCTTCCCATCGGGGCTGAATGCAACAGCCCTGATGGCACTGGAGTGTCCACCGAGAGTGAATAATTCCTGACCTGAAGAGGTGTCACATATTTTCGCCGATCCATCCTCGCCGACAATCGCCAGACGCTTCCCATCCGGGTTAAAGGCAACGCCGGTATTGCGGGAGGTATTGCCTGACAAGGTCAGCAGCTCATTACCGATCTCGGCGTCCCACACCTTTGTCGTCGCATCATAACTGGACGTGGCGATCATTCGCCCATCCGGGCTGTAAGCGATGGATAGGATCACCTCTTTATGACCGGCAAGGGTAAGCAATTCCTCTCCGGTTACGGAATCCCAGACCTGGGCTGTTTTGTCGGGTCCTACCGTAGCCAGACGCGTCCCGTCGGGACTGAAGGCAACATCTTGGAGGGCAGAGGCCAGGGGATCAGGCGGCTGGGCGAGTTGTACGGTGAGTGTGAGCGAGATTTGAGCAGTCGATAGGTCCCAAACGATCACTGACCCATCGGCACGGCCAGCAGCCAAACGCGTCCCATTGGGGCTAAAGGAAAGGGCGTAAATGGCTACCGGCTCGTTTGCTTCGTTGAAGGTATGCAATGCCTTAGCGGTTGTTGCCTCCCAAAGAGTCACCAGTCCAGCCTCACCCGCTGTAGCCAGTTGCTTCCCATCGGGGCTGAAGGCAATGCTGTACAGTTTGCCGCGCGCCGCCTCCCCCGGATCGAGCGTAAATAATTCCTGGCCTGTAACTGCGTCCCAGACTTTGGCTGTCCCGTCGAGGCTGGCGGTTGCCACGC
Source organism: uncultured Anaerolinea sp. (assembly GCA_964543585.1). Taxonomy (GTDB): domain Bacteria; phylum Chloroflexota; class Anaerolineae; order Anaerolineales; family Villigracilaceae; genus Defluviilinea. The sequence continues at coordinate 4,957 of CAZIYY010000132.1, forward strand.
GCGTTCCATCTGGGTTGAATGTGACATCATTTACACCACTGGCATGGCCGCTCAATGCCAGATAGGGTTGCTGAGCTGAGACGGCTCGATGGAGCGCTTCTTCAGCTTCTTTCGTCCAGCTTTTATCCACCGAATAAGTTACCGACACGGCTTGCAGTGCTAGCAAAATACTTCGGTCTGAGTCCACGCCAATGTTGCTGACCGCAGCGGCGGCCCATTCGCGCGATATCGCGACGCGTGCTTGCTGGTCGGCGCGGGCAAAATTTGCCTCGGCGGTGATGGCAATTGCCTCATTTTGCGCCGCGAGAGTGCTATTGCGATTGGCGATCACTCCAGCAGCCAGTGCAGCGATGACCGTCAACACCAGCGCACCACGAAGATAGAAGGCGCGGCGGCGTAGTTGTCCGGACATGCGGCTTTGCTCTTCGGCGCGTTGCCTTTGTTCCTCAGCCAGTTTCTGTGCGGCAGCCAATTCACGTTCTCTCTGCGCTTCGCGCTCGGCAATTTCGCGTTCAGTCCACGCCTGCGACGCCTCGATAAATTCGCGTTCCAGATCATTTAATTCGTCACTGTGCGCAAGAGCCCATTCGCGAACTTGTGTGAGCCGCGCGCCTCGATACAACAAACCCTGCTCGCGGTTCGATGTGAACCATTCCTGCGCTGTCCCGGTCAGGTGCCTGTGCAAGCGTAGACTCTCGCGATTCTCCTCCAGCCAGCCGCGCAGAGTGGGCCACTCGCGGATCAACGCTTCGTGTGACACCTCGGCAAAATCTTCACTGGTAGTGATTAAGCGAGCATCAGCTAGAGCCTTTAAAACTGCCTGGGTCGTGATCGCGTCTTCCGGTTTTAGGATCAGTTCGTTGAAGGCGGCGCGGCGACGCGTATCTCCGGTAGCAGTCTCATCTCCGAGTTCTGTTAATCGCAGGAAGATTCGTTGAGCGATCAACTGTTGTTCGCGGGTAAATTGATCGGTGAATACTGCTTCTGCTGTTTCAGCGATGGCGCCGCGCACTCCACCAGACGAGGTATAGCCACTGAGCGTCATAGTATGTCCGCGCCGGCGACTCCATGTTTCCAGCAGGGCGTGCGAAAGCAGAGGCAGCGCTCCCGGTTCGTGACCTACATCACGCAGGAGCAGATCAACCAATCCAGACTCAAACTCCCATCGTCCGCGGCGGGCAGGTTCCTCTATCGCGCGTCGCAATTCCGCATCGCTCATCGCGCCGATATATTCCTGCTGTTGAGCCAGCGCCTCGCGCAACTGGAGATAACCGGCGCAGTGAGCATAGAAGTCTGCGCGCAGTGTGATGACAATGATCGTGGAACCAGCCGATTCCGAGGAAGCCGCAAGCAGATTGTTGATAAAGGACGTGCGCTCTTCTTCGGAATGACACAGAGCAAAGAGCTCTTCAAACTGGTCAACAACCAGCAGAAGATGAGAAGCATTCCCAGGCTGCATGGTCCGCTTGACGAAAAGATTCAGGCTTCGGGGATCGCGCGCCAGATCAACTCTCAGTGTTGTGGTTGTCGCGCCAGAGTTGGTCAGGCTCGCCGCCAGGCTTTCGAGGGGATGTGCCGTGGGGGTGATCGTGTGAATAATCCAGTCTGCGGAATCTTTGTTCCAACGCAAAGCCGGCACAAGTCCAGCCCTAACAAGAGACGATTTTCCACTGCCTGATGCGCCGACAACAGCCAGGAATCGCCTTTCGTACAGCGACCTGCTTGAAGCGAGAGCAAGGACGCGCTCTGTCAATTTTGCAGTCAGCGCTTCGCGTCCGGCGAACAGGTCTGAATCGGCTTCGTCGAAATAATTCAACCCCTTGTAGGGACTTACACCGAAGGCTGGCGCATCCTCGCGTCGCACATTTGCCGCCAGATCAAGCAGGCGCGCCACTGCCTTCGGCTCATCTTCCAGACCAAGCGCGGAGACAAAACGAGCCTCGATGGTGGGAATGTCCGGCAGGCGAAGATTTTGTTCCAGGCGGCTGATCTGGGCATCGCTATAACCAACTTCGCTTGCAAGTTCCAACTGGGTGATACTCACGCGCCGTCGCAGAAACCGCAGCAGGTCACCGAAAGTGGTGAATTTCTCCAAAGTGCTGTTTGGAATTGATATGGACATACATGCCTTTCAGCAAATCACCGTGCGCGGCGTTTGCTTTACCAGAATAGCATAGTTTCCCCTTTTTGGAGAATTTTGGCAGGAAATGGCAGGCAGGGTAGTCGCCAGTGTGCTAAAGTAATCACAACAAGAGGCCGGCGTGCAGAGATGCGCACATTCAACCGGCTTCATAAGAACCGCAAAGGAGAGTGAGAAATGACAAACCTGAAGAATGAAGTCACTGAGACCGCGGCGACGAAAATCCAGCCTGTTAAAGGGTGGAGTATCCTCTTAGGGCTCGCGCTGGTCGCGACGACTGCCGGAGCGGCCCTGGCTTACAATGGCGACGCGAAAGGGCACACGTTCGATGACACCTTTACAAAATGGGTGACTAACTCGCCGCCGGCCGCGGGCGTGGTTGCGAACATGGTGGGCGTTGTGGGCGGCGATGTGGGCGCTGGCACGTATAAGGGGGAGGTTATTAGTATGAACACTGTGGGCAACATTACGAGCATCGAGGCTCTTTACCACTTCAACGGTAGTAAACACGCCTTTACGGCGGCCCTGAACATAACACAGGACGAGTCAGCGGGCACAGCCACTATCACCGGCCGCGTCACGGAGGGCTGGCTGAAAGGCGCGTCTGTGACCGGGGAGTACAACGTGCTAGCCGTCTGCCCCATGGAGACGCCTGATAACGCCTATGGCACCGTGTGTTTCCAGGGCGCGCTCCATGTCCATGTCCCCAAGTAGCAGATCAGAGGCCTGAGGATGCGGGAATATTGGCTTGGCGAACGATACGGGGTAACGCCGTAAGATTAAGTAGACCTCCAAGTTCTTGAAGAACTCGGAGGTCTCGTTTGCTAGATATGTATCGGAGTTCCTTCCGCCCCGTGCGCGGCTTCCGCCAACGGACTATAATTCGTTAAAGGGGCGATCAAGGTCTAATTGGAAACAGCAGACCAAAAGTTGAACAACGATGCATTTGTCTGAAAGGTGATTCAATGACTGGTTCAAAACCCAAATCATCCCTTGCCGAAGATCGTCGCCTGCATGAAACCAAAACGGGCGAAGTTCATTGGAAACAATGGGGGCCCTATCTGGCCGAGCGCGCCTGGGGCACTGTGCGCGAAGATTACAGTCCTAACGGCATGGCATGGGATTACTTTCCTCACGACCATGCCCGCTCGCGCGTGTATCGCTGGAATGAGGATGGACTGGCAGGCATCAGCGATGATCAACAGAATCTATGTTTTGCTCTGGCATTATGGAACGGACGGGACAACATTCTCAAGGAGCGTCTGTTTGGATTATCCGGTTCCGAGGGAAATCACGGCGAGGATGTCAAGGAGTATTACTTTTACCTCGACGCCACACCCACACATTCCTATATGAAGATGCTCTATAAATATCCCCAGGCTCCATTTCCTTATGCTGATCTCCGAGAGACCAACCTTCACCGAGGCAAGGACATGCCCGAATACGAGTTGATCGACACGGGCATCTTCACTGAAAACCGTTATTTTGACGTCTTCGTCGAATACGCCAAGGCTGGTCCTGAAGACATTCTGATTCGCATCGAGGCTTTCAACCGCGGGCCCGATTTGGCAGTTTTGGATATTCTGCCCACGCTGTGGTTTCGCAATACATGGAGTTGGGGATGGGAACATGATGACATGCCGCTCCCCCGGCTCAGGGATGTATCTTCGGAAATATCGAAGGCAAAATGGATCGAAGCGGATCATTCCACCCTTGGCCATTATCTGCTTGCCTGCGACGATGCCGGTGCTTTATTGTTTACCGAAAATGAGACCAACACTGAGCGTCTGTTTGGTTCGCCCAATCCAACGCGCTATGTCAAAGATGCTTTCCACGCTTATGTCGTCGAAGGCCGCGCAGATGCGGTAAATCCTAATCACATTGGGACAAAGGCCTCCGCGCTTTATCATCGGGAGGTTATGCCGGGTGAGTCAGCAATTATCCGCTTAAGATTGATGAGGGCGGATGGCAGAGATTTGCCTGACGATCCATTCGCATCCTTCGAAAAAATCTTTGCCGAACGTCAGGCAGAAGCAAATGAATTCTACGCGGACATTCAGCCCGCATCCTTGACGGAGGACGAGCGCCGCATCCAGCGCCAGGCGTTTGCAGGCATGTTGTGGTCGAAGCAGTTCTATCATTTTAACGTCGAGCAGTGGCTGAAGGGCGATCCTGCCCAACCTGCTCCCCCTTCGGAACGAAAAAGAGGACGCAATCGCGAGTGGCGCCACCTGCATGCCGAGGACATCATATCCATGCCTGATAAATGGGAGTACCCCTGGTTTGCCGCGTGGGATCTGGCTTTTCACTGTATCCCGCTTGCTGTCCTGGATTCTGAGTTTGCGAAGGAGCAACTGCTCCTGCTTGGGCGCGAGTGGTATCAGCACCCCAACGGACAGGTGCCTGCCTATGAGTGGACCTTCAGTGATGTCAATCCGCCCGTGCTGGCATGGGCGGCCTGGCGCGTATATAAGATTGATCAGAAGCAAAATGGAAAGGGCGACTATCTTTTCCTGGAGCGTCTGTTCCACAAGTTGTTGCTAAACTTCACATGGTGGGTCAACCGCAAAGATGCCGAGGGGTTGAACGTCTTTCAAGGCGGTTTCCTCGGTCTGGATAATATCGGTGTATTCGACCGCAGCGCCCCATTGCCGACTGGCGGACGTATTGAGCAAAGTGATGGAACGAGCTGGATGGGCATGTTCTGCCTCAATATGCTCACCATTGCACTGGAACTTGCATTGCAAGATTCTGCCTACGAAGATATCGCCCTCAAGTTCTTCGAACATTTTCTGTATATTGCCGACGCGATGAACAATATCGCTGGTGAAGGCATTTCACTGTGGGATGAACAGGATGAATTCTTCTACGATGTCCTGCATCTTGAATCAGGGAACAACGTGTCGCTGAGGTTGCGCTCGATGGTTGGGCTGATACCGCTCTTTGCCGTGACAACCATCGAACCAGCCCTGCTCGAAAAAGTTCCTGAGCTAAAACGCCGTTTGGAATGGTTCCTTGAGCACCGTCCCGATTTGTCGAAATTAGTCTCACGTTGGCATGAGTCGGGCATGGGTGAGCGTCGTTTGCTGGCGATCCTGCGCGGGCATCGTATGAAGCGGGTTTTGAGTCGCATGCTTGATGAAAGCGAATTCCTTTCACAGTATGGCGTGCGCGCGCTTTCCCGCATTTATGACAACAACCTCTATGCTTTGAACGTGGATGGCGCACAATACACTGTTGGATACCAACCCGCTGAATCAAACAGCAATTTGTTCGGCGGAAATTCCAACTGGCGGGGTCCGATTTGGTTTCCGGTCAATTACCTGATCATCGAAGCGCTTCAACAATTCCATCACTACTATAGCGATGACTTCAAAGTGGAGTGTCCAACCGGCTCTGGTCAATTCATCACCCTGGAGCAAATTGCAGATGAACTCTCAAAGCGCCTGATCAGGATTTTCCTTCGTGATGAGAACGGTCACCGTGCAGTATTCGGCGGACAGGAAACATTCCAGAACGATCCGCATTGGCGCGATTACATTCCATTCCATGAATACTTCCACGGCGATAATGGCGCGGGCGTCGGTGCCAGTCATCAAACAGGCTGGACGGGTCTGGTGACGAAACTGATCCAACAACAGGGAGAACACCGGGATCAAGGTGGTTAGCCAATCTTGAATTGTCGAAGCCATTTGAAGTGAGCAGATAACAGGACAGCACTGCGAGTTTCGCAGGGCTGTCCTCTTAATATACTTTATCCCTAAATCTGTATCGGAGTTCCTTCCGCCCCGTGCGCGGCTTCCATCAACACTTCGCTCAATGAAGGATGCGCGTGGACGTTGCGTGCGATCTCATGCGGAGTCAATTCCATCAAATGCGCGAGCGTGAGTTCGGGAAGCAACTCGGTCACTTCCGGACCAATCATATGCGCGCCCAGAATCTCGCCGTATTTTTCATCCACAACGAGTTTCACCCAGCCCGCATAATCGCCGAGTCCAAGCGCCTTGCCATTTGCCTGGAACGGAAACCGTCCGATCTTGATGTTATAGCCGCGTTCCTTTGCCTGCGCCTCCGTGAGTCCGAACGATGCGATCTGCGGATGGCAATACGTGGCGCGCGGCATCATTTCGTAATCAAGCGTGACCGTCTCCGCGCCCGCGATATTTTCAGCGCACACAATGCCCATCGCCGAGCCAACATGGGCTAACATCAACTTGCCTGTCACATCTCCGATGGCATAAATATTTGGCACACTCGTCTGCATCTTCTCATTGATCTCGACCATGCCGCGCTCATTGATCTTGACTCCAGCCTCTTCGAGTCCGAGTTCTTTTGAGTTGGGACGGAACCCAATCGCGACCAAAGCCTGGTCCGCTTCGAGCGATGTTTCCTTTCCCTCAGCGGATACCTTGACCTTTACGCCTGTCTTCGTCGCTTCAACGGATTCGACTTTATTTCCAACCAGACATTTAATACCGCTTTTCTCGAACGCCTTCTTCAAATCCTTCGAGATTTCCTCATCTTCCAATGGAACTAGGCGCGGCAGCATTTCAACAATTGTGACATCCACTCCATAGGAATTCCACACTGTTGAAAATTCAACGCCGATCGCGCCTGAGCCAATCACGATAACAGACTTGGGCAACTTCTCCTGCAAGATGGCTTCGTGATATGTGACGATCTTCTCGCCATCCACTTTCCACGCGCCAGGCACCGCCGCAGTTGCGCCTGTTGCAAGAATTACATTTTTCGCCTTCAATTCTGTGACTTTGCCATCCTTATCAGTGACAGTCAATCTATCTACGGACTTTAGTTTCGCATCGCCCATGAACACAGCGATGTTATTTTTCCGCATCAGGAATCCAACGCCTTTGACAAGGCGATCCGAATTCTGCCGCGAACGTTTGACCGCGACTCCATAATCCAGTTTCAAGTTGTCGAACGAGAAGCCGAAGTCCTTGCCGCGCTCACGAAGTGTATGCGCGACCTCCGCATTTTTCAACAATGACTTGGACGGAATGCAACCGATATTTAAACATACACCCCCGAGCCATTGCTTATCAACGATTGCGACCTTCTGTTTCAACTGCGCGGCGCGTATCGCGGCGACGTAGCCCGCAGGTCCCGCGCCGATGACAACGACATCAAAGTTTTCTGCCATGGAAAATATTCTCCTAAAAAGTAAAGGGTTAAGGAAATTATACCCTTAACCCTTTCTCATCGCGCTAAGCGGAGGGACAGTGTTCATCTATCCTGCAGACGAAGTGCAACCGCATGGCAATGTCCAATTAATCTGGAGGTTGCTTCGCCCCTTTGGTTTCGACACCTGCACTTGCGTGCTGGTGCAAGTGTACGAGCGAGAAAACCACTGCTCTACTCAACCAGCAGCGGCTTGCAATGACTTGCGAAGAAACTCAAACGTCCGGTCCCACGCCAGAGCGGCAGCTGAGGGATTATATTCGGGGCGATCAGACTCAACGAACCAATGACCAACCTTCGGGTAGAAATGAAGCGTCACATCCACGCCTGCAGCTTGCATATCTTTTTCCATCTCTTTGATGCCATCCAGCGGCTCCCACTCATCCACTTCGGCAAAGTGACCCAAAACTTTGGCTTTCATCTGACTGAAATCCGGAGCGTAAGCGCCATAAAATAAAACCATGGCGGAAACATCCGGTTCATGGGTAGCCACGATGATAGACCACGCAGCGCCCATCGAAAAGCCCATCACACCAATGGGTTTGCCTGCACAAAGATCTGACAGATAGTTGTACGCAGCCTTGACGGTATCGCTCATAAGTTCAGAACCGTTTTGCTCAAATTCGGCATGGAAGGCTTTGGCTTCGTCAATCGTAGTAGCAATCTTTCCCTGATACAGATCGGGCGCGAGCACAACAAAGCCACGTTCGGCAAGTTGATCGCAAACTTGTTTGAAGAACGGTTTGAGTCCCCACCATGCATGCAAAACCAAAATGCCGGGTCCGCCATCTTTTGGAAATGCAAGATAGGCATTCGCCGTTTGATCGTTTACATTGAATTGGATTTCGGATTTTTGGATAGACATGACACACGCTCCTTTCGACTCGATTATACCAGAACGTGCGTTCTACTTTACAACCACCGCCTCACGCGGGATTTATAGCTGGTGTAAACGTCCCCAAACTTTCTCTCCAGATAAGCCTCTTCGCGCTCAATGACGAGGCTATTGAACGTGACGATGAAAACGGGCGCAAGGATAAGTCCCCAGTAAGTTCCTGAGTTTAACGGAAACCCAATCAACATCAAGGCAAAACCCAGATAAATGGGATTGCGCGTGAAACGATAAACGCCTGACGTGACAATGCTCGACACACTGCCATGCGGCAGAATCGTCGTGCGCGCTTTCCTGAATTCCAAAAACGCTCCAAGGCCGAGCAGGAAGCCAATGACAACGAGTGAGAAACCGACATTTCTCAAAATATTTGAAACGACAAAGGAAATAGGAATCGTCCACTTCGCAATATACGCGATTGCGATATGGATAACCGTCAAGACTGGCGGGTGGATTTTTACGTCTGCATGATCTTTATGTTCGCTCATAACACCAATCTCCAGTCTCTAATTCTCCACTCTCTTAATTCCAATTCTCCAACGTCTCTTTCACCTTCATCAAAAACGCATCCGCGGACGCGCCATCGAGGATGCGATGGTCAAACACGAACGACAGATACACCATCGGGCGGATGGCAATCGCGTCGTCAATGACGACAACACGTTTCTGCATCACACCGACTCCCAGAATTCCGCATTGTGGCTGGTTAATGACTGGGAAGGCAAATAA
>CAZIYY010000132.1:13926-15061 GCA_964543585.1 uncultured Anaerolinea sp.
CGATCCGCTGATGCCGTGATTGGTCAGCGTGAACGTCCCGCCTTTGACATCATCGGGCTGAAGTTTCTTCGAGCGGGCGTGATTCGCCAAGTCATTCACTGAGCGTGCCATTGCCAACAAAGATAAATTATCCGCGCCTTTGATGACAGGCACGATCAATCCCTCTTCGCCAAGCGAAGTTGCCATTCCGATATTGACGGGTTTATGAACAAGCACGCCTTCATCTGTCCACGATGAATTTGTAATAGGATACGCCTTCAACCCCGCCACGATTGCCACCATGAAATAGGCTGTGAAAGTGAGCTTAACCCCATCACGCGCAAAAATTTCCTTGTTTGCAGAACGATGCTTGGCGACGCGATTCATGTCGGCTTCCATCACCGTCAACACATGCGGCGATGTATGCTTGGACATGAGCATATGTTCAGCGATCTGTTTTCTAATGGTTGAATGTTTGATGAGCTGGTCACCAACAGTTGAAGTGACGGGAGGGGCAACGTGAAACGTGGGACGAGTGACAGGCGCAACTGATTTACCAGTCTCAACGAAATTCAAAACATCGTTTTTGGTGATGCGTCCGTTCAATCCTGTGCCGTTGACTTGTTGCAAATTAACCCCATGCTCCGCGGCGATCTTTGCAACGACAGGGGAAATAAAGCCAATATCTCGGTCCGCGGTTGACTGTTGATAGTTGGCCGTTATTGGTTGACCTTGAACAGTTTGGGAAATTATCTTTTCGGGTTTACTACTGTCAACCGACAACTGTCCACCATCAACTGTTTCCCCGGGCTTGCCGATAAACGCCAATATCGCCCCAACCTTCGCAGGAAGGCCCTCTTCAGCGACGATCTTCAACACTGTTCCAGACGCGGGCGCAGGGATTTCTGTATCCACTTTGTCTGTATTAACTTCAAGAAGCGGCTCGAGTTCATTAACCGAGTCGCCTTCTTTTTTTAGCCATTTGATTACAGTTACTTCTTCAACGCCCTCGCCAAGCAATGGAACCAATACCTTTGTTGCCATAATTTCACTCCAGTTGATAGTTGGTGGTTGACAGTTGGCAGTCTTAACGAGCAGGCAGGTGTACTGCACCCATAAAACTGGACACTAAAGAGGCACTTGGCTATCAAGTTTT
>CAZIYY010000133.1:0-14894 GCA_964543585.1 uncultured Anaerolinea sp.
CAAACAAGGCAACTGAACTTGCCTCCGAAGACAGCACGGCGCGCGCCATCCGCGCCTTCGTACTGGATTGGAATGCCAACTCAACATTGTATTCCGATGACCTGCGTCAGGTGCAGAAATTTTTGAGCGAAGCCGAGCAGGAAGCGCTCATTGCCCTGCAACTGGATAATTCGAATACGCTCGCGCTGGCTTATTATGCCGAAATCCTCATAGACCAGCAGAAATGGAACCAGGCTGAACTGCAACTCCAACAGGCTTTCGAGCATGGAGACGCAGACAAGTTAATGGATGTGCATCGCATCAATGGATATTTGCTGGAAACCCTCGGTCAATATAATCTGGCGATCACTGAATACGATAAAGCCATTACCCTTGAACCGAACTTTACATTTCTCTATCTGCGCGCCGGCGCAAACTATCGCCGTCTCGCATTTGAAATACAGAACCTGGAAGCGGCGCGTCCCGTTTATGAAAAGTCTCTGGAATATTTCGACAAAGCCGTGGATATCAACAAACAGATTGGCGTAAAGGATCCCGGCCCGCATCTTTCCATCGCGCGCACCTATTCACAACTGGGTGAGTTCTTTGCCGCGGCGCGCAATGTGCAAAAGGCGCTGGAGTATGAACCCACCAATGCCGATATCTACGGACAGTTGGGAATTGTTTATTTTCGCTCGCGTAATTACGAAGGTTCCATCCCTGCTTTGAAATGCGCGATACGGGGATGTTCAGGCGAAGACTCTTGTCTTGGGCGCGGTCTTGACCGTTGTTACCCCGATCTTGGTGAAAACCCTGTGGATGTGACAGGCCAGGCAATTTCACCGAATACAATTGTCTATTACTACACTTATGGATCGGTGCTGGCGGCGTTGAGTCGCCCGCGCGATAATAAATGCGGCGAAGCAATGCAGGTGTTGGGAGAAGTCACCACAGAACTCAACACCAACCCGGATGCCTACGCTGACGGCCGACAGACGATTGTGAGCATCATCCAGGCGGGAGAAGCCATATGCGAGTCATTGCCTAAAGGTGGCACACCAATTCCGTCGGTCCCGACTGAGGCAGGGAATGTGACGACAGACGTAACGGCGACACCAACTCCCTAATATTATCCTTGCGAAGGCTTGTGTCAGAACTTTGTAGGAATTTCAGCAATTCCCTTGACTTTAGCTTGTGGTTTCGGTATCATACTATTAGCACTCGGCGAGCTGGAGTGCTAATTTCGTGATTATCCCAAAAATCTATTTGGAGGTCTAAGATGGCAAGCAAATTGAAGTTAAAGCCCCTTGGCGGACGCGTGATCGTGGAGCCGATCGAGCAGGAAGATATTACTGCCGGCGGAATCATCCTTCCCGAAACCGCCAAAGAGAAACCGCAGGAAGGCAAGATCCTGGCGGCAGGTCCGGGCGACCGCAATGAAGATGGCGAACGAATCGCCATGGAAGTAAAAGTTGGGGACAAGGTGCTGTATGCAAAATACTCAGGCACTGAAGTGAAGGTGGATGGCAAGAAATTGCTTATCCTGAAAGAAAACGATATTCTAGCCGTGGTTGAAGGCTAATTGGAGGATTATAAAAATGGCTGCTAAACAACTAGTTTTTTCAGAGGACGCGCGCCGCAAGCTTAGGACCGGCATGAATATGGTTGCCAATGCGGTTGGCGCAACCCTTGGACCCAAGGGTCGTAACGTGGCAATCGACCGCAAGTTCGGTTCACCCACCATCACGCACGACGGCGTTTCCGTCGCGAAGGAAATTGAACTCGAAGACCCATTTGAGAATATGGGTGCGCAACTGCTCAAGGAAGCCGCAACCAAGACCAACGACATCGCCGGTGACGGCACCACCACCTCGACTGTGCTCGCCCACGCGATCGTGAACGAGGGCCTCAAGGCCCTCGAGGCCGGTTTCAACCCGATGCTGATCAAGCATGGCATCGAGATGGCGACTGAATCGGTTGTCGAAGAACTCCGCAAGATGTCGGTCAAGATCGATACCAAGGAAGATATTGGTCATGTCGCTACCAATTCGGCCGCCGATACTGAAATTGGCAGCTTGATTGCAGATGTGATGGACAAGGTCGGTAAAGACGGCGTCATCACCGTCGAAGAATCCAAGTCCATGCAGTTCGAGCAGGAATATGTCGAAGGCATGCAGTTCGACCGCGGCTATCTCTCACCCTACTTCATCACCAGCGCGGAACACATGGAAGCCGAGATCTCCGACGCGTACATTCTCATCAACGAGAAAAAGATCTCCGCGGCGCAGGACATCGTTCCCCTGCTCGAGAAACTCGTCCAGATCGGCAAGCGCGAACTCGTCATCATCGCCGAAGATATTGATGGTGAAGCGCTCGCAACGCTCGTGTTGAACAAATTGCGCGGCATGTTGAACGTGTTGGCCGTCAAAGCCCCCGGCTTCGGCGACCGCCGCAAAGCTATGCTGCAGGATATTGCCAGCCTCACCGGCGCTACCGTGATCTCTGAAGAGACGGGCCGCAAGCTTGAGACCGCGACCATTCAAGACCTTGGCCGCGCCGAGAAGGTTGTCTCTGACAAAGAGAATACCACTGTCGTTGGCGGCAAAGGCAAGAAGGGCGACATCGAAGGCCGTATCAAGGAAATTCGCACAGAGATCGAGAAGAGCACCAGCGATTACGACAAAGAGAAATTGAATGAGCGACTCGCCAAACTCAGCGGCGGCGTTGCCATCATTCGTGTTGGCGCCGCAACTGAGACCGAGATGAAAGAGAAGAAACACCGTGTGGAAGATGCTCTCTCTGCGGCTCGCGCGGCTGTTGAAGAGGGTATTGTACCCGGCGGCGAAATCTCCCTCCTCAACGCCTCCGGCAAGTTAGATAAGATGTTGAAGGGTGATGAAAACGATGAAGAAATTCGCGTTGGCATCAATATTGTCAAGAAAGCACTTGAAGCGCCCATCCGCAAACTCGCTGCGAATGCCGGTCAGGATGGCTCGGTGATCATTGATACCGTCCGCCGCACCGCCGCCGAGAAGAAAAACAAGAACATCGGCTTCAACGTACTGACCAGTGAGTACGTGGACATGATCAAAGCAGGCGTGATTGACCCTGTGAAGGTTGTGCGAGGCGCGCTCGAAAACGCCGCCTCCATCGCGGCCATGATCCTCACCACGGATGTCCTCATCACGGACATGCCCGAGAAGGAAAAGTCCATGCCTGCCATGCCTCCTGGCGGTATGGATTACTAAACCGAACCCGAAACCTTGCGAAGGTTTCAAACCTTCGCAAGGTTTTTTATTCCGATTGGTATAATCGGGGACAATGTTTTCCCACCATAAATCCATCTGGATAAATTTGACTCTTCTGATCGCACTCGGGCTCTCCGCGTGCGGTTCGCTTTTTGGTACCCAGCCTGTTCCAACGCCCCAGGCAACCTCTACGCCCAAGCCTCCGACTGCCACACCTGAACCCATGGCGTTGACCGTTAACGGAGAGGGCGTCACCCTCGTCGAATTCAACGCGGAAGTGCAACGTTATCTTTCATCACAACAAGCGCTTGGGAAAACAATTACATCAACAGATGCGACCAGCGCCGTGATCGAAGACCTGGTCGCGCAAATGCTGCTCGCGCAAGCCGCGCACATGAATGGATTCACGCTCGACGATACCGCGTTGCAAGCGCGAATCGATTCGCTTGCCGCGCAAATCGGCGGGGCGGACGCGCTCTCAAAGTGGCAATCAGAGCGTGGGTACACAGAGCAGGCTTTTCGGTCAGATTTGAAGCGTGCGGCAGAATCGGCATGGATGCGTGATAAGATCGTTACGAGCATCCCCAGTACCGCCGAACAGGTACACGTCCAGCAAATTCTGCTCTATAATGAAGGCACAGCTCAAAGTTTTCTCACGCAATTGAATGGCGGAGCCGATTTTGATGAACTGGCATTGCAGGCTGACCCTGTTACGCGAGGCGATCTCGGATGGGTACCGCGTGGATATCTGCTTGATGCAAAGTTCGAGGAAACCGCATTCGGTTTGGCGGTGGGCGAGCATAGCGACGTGATTGCAACAGAGGTGGGCTTTCACATCGTAAAAGTTCTCGCACGCGACCCGGCGCGTCCGCTTTCGCCGGATGCGACCCTGGCATTACAAGAACTGGCATTGAAGAAATGGATCGAAGAGCAAAGATTGCAGGCGAATGTAGTACTTGCGCCGCAATAGTTTATGATAGGGAAAACGTCACCCAAAAAATTTGAGGTGTGGAAGGCGCCCTCTTGCGCCGACGAGAGTTTTTGTAAATGACCAATGGAGCAGTATAAATGAGCGACGATTTTAACTTCGATGGAAAACAATCAAGCGCGCGCCGCGCGCCCATGCAGTTGTGGGATATGCTTTCGATCCTGGCGCTGGTCCTTACCGCTTGCATCGGCGCGTACTTTGTGGTCATTTTTATCAACCCCAATTCAAGTTTTAATTTTTTGCCGCCGGGCGGCAGGGGACCGCAAACCGCGACCCCAACAGCCACGCCCTTGCAGTTGGACGCGACGTGGACGCCCAGCCCAACGCTCGAGTTGACTCCGAGCGCTACGCCGCGTCCCACGTTTACCCCGTTCTTTACCAACACACCCTTCTCACTTGTGCCGCCGACCAAGACCCCCAAACCAACCAGCACGCCCAAGGCGCCATTTAGCGCATCCTCCTCCCAAGTGGAAAGCACGCTCATTCATCCCGACCTGGCATGTAATTGGGCAGGCATTGGCGGGACAGTTGTGGATGCGAACGGCGGTCACGTGGTTGGGACAGTGGTTGTGTTACGAGGCACGCTTAATGGAAACACGGTCGAACAACAGACCGTGACCGGCGTCAACAAGGAATATGGGACATCCGGCTTTGAATTCGTGCTGGGCAATGCCCCCGTGGCATCCAATAAGACGTTATACGTTCAACTGGTGGACTTGCAAAACATCCCGCTTTCGGACAAAGTGTTTGTTACCACCTCTTCGGAATGTGGCAAGAACCTTGTACTTGTGCGCTTCAAGAAGAATCGCTAGGTGTAGCGCAAGATGGCATCTTGCGCTATATGGCATGGAATCAAAACGGCGGTCATCAGATGCAATGACCGCCGTTTTTTTACACAACCACATTCCAATGTTCGTATTTATTATTCTTCCCTCGTAATATATCTTCATACAACACGCGTAACTTTGTAGTGATAGGACCCATCACACCCGCGCCGACCGGGCGGTGATCTATCTTCGTCACGGCAGTAATTTGCGCGGCGGTACCTGTCATGAACATCTCTTCACAGATGAACATTTCCGTACGGTCAATTGAGCGCTCCAAAACGGTAAGGCCCAGTTCGTTGCGCGCCAACTCCATAATGGATCTGCGCGTGATGCCTTCGAGGATGTTATCCGTCACAGGCGGAGTGACCAGAATTCCATCCCGCAGCATGAAAATGTTCATCGCCGAACCTTCCGAGACGTGGCCGTTATTATCCAGCACCAATGCTTCGTCGAAGCCGGCGCGGTTCGCGTCCGTCTTGATCAGCGCGGAGTTCGCATACGCGCCCGCCACTTTGCCGCGCGCCGGGATGACGTTATCGTCAATGCGCCGCCACGAGGAAACAGTCACGTGCGCGTTCGTATCGTTCTTCACGTATGGCTCATATGCCATCACGAACATGCAGAACTCATCTCTCAGGTCGTGCAGTTTCACGCCGATGCCCATGTCTGCTTTATAGAAAGTGGGGCGCATGTAGATGTCCTGTTTCCAGTCGTCGGTGCGGAGCAGGTCGAGCGTGAGTTGGATCAGGCTCTCCTCGTCGTAACTGGTCTGCATCGCCATCATGCGCGCCGAATGCAACAGACGCCGAAAATGGTCATAGGGACGAAAAACGAAGAGACGCTTCTTCTCTTCGTTCCAGTATGACCTCATGCCGCCGAACACGGCTGTGCCATATAAAAAACCATGTGTGGCGATATTTACTTTTGCGTCCGCAAGCGGGACAATTTTTCCCTCAAAAAAAGCGTGCTTCGAGAGATCCATCAAGCGCCTCCAAAAATGTGATTGGGACCAACTCTTACGTACGAATTATACCTGATTCGCATGCCTCGTTTCGACGATACTCACGCGGATATTCCAAGCCTTCGCCTGGCGCGTATACCCGGATGTTTTCCACTCTCGAGCGCGCGCTATGAACAGCAGCTCTTTCCCGCTGTGGACTTACTCGCGATGACATCAATCAAGCAAATACGCCATAATCCAATTCGTCGTTGCGACCAGACCGTCCATGTGTGCGCGTTCGTAATTATGCGAGGCGTCGATGCCAGGCCCGATCAACGCCAAAGCCACATCGCCGCCCGCGCGCCAGAACGCTTCGCCATCCGAACCATAGAACGGATACACATCAGTCTTATATGGAATGTTGTGCTTCTCCGCCAGAGCGCGTAACTTTTTGTTCAGACCTTCGTGATACACACCGCCGCTATCCTTAATGCACAATGTCGCGCTGAACTCATCTGACTCCTGTCCCGCGCCCACCACTGCCATGTCCACTGTGACCAACTCCGCGACCTCGGATGGGATTCCTGCCGACGCGCCATGACCGACTTCTTCATAATTGGAGATGTGGAAATATACGCTTCGCACTGGACTTAGACCTGCCTCTGCCATTGACCTGATCGCCGCTACGAGATTCGCCACGCAGGCTTTGTCATCGAGAAACCGCGAGCGGATGAATCCATTCGTAACCTCAACGCGCGGATCAAACGCCACACAATCACCGACGTTGATTCCCAACGCGCGCGTCTCTTTTTCGGAGGTTGTGCGCGCGTCCAAACGAACTTCCATATGTTCGTCATCGCGCGGCGTTTCACCGCCCGCCCCACTATAAATATGACCCGACGCCGTATCAATCAACACCGAGCCTCTTATCTTCTCACCTTTGGAAGCAAATACCCACACGCCCTCAGTCTCAACAGTCGGCCACTGAATCCCGCCAATGCGACTCAACCTGAGCCGTCCATTGAACTTGATCTCCTTCACCACCGCGCCGAGCGTATCCACATGCGCGGTCAGGGCGACGGGAGGCAAATCACTTTCCACTTTCCACTTTGCAACCAATGCGCCTTTTCGCGTTCTGGATAATTCCAATTGCTTGAACAGCGAAAGTTCCTTTTCTACAAAGTCAATCGCGGGTTCCGCAAAACCAGTAGGAGAAGCGATGTTCAATAACTTTAGGAGAAAGTCAATGAGGTTTTCTTGGTTGATAGATGGTAATGACATGTTGCTCCTTTTAATCGTTTGAAAGTTTACAAGTTGGCAGGTTTAAAGTCTTGAACATTCTAACTTTCCAACGTTCAAACCTATAAACCTTCGAACTGTTTGATTTTCTCCCGCCACTCGTGCGGAATGTTGATCGTCTTCTCTTCTTTATAGTCATAAGTCACCATCACCACTTCCCCCTTTGCTAATTCTTTGCCTGTCTTTGCATCTACAATACTCTGCATCCACGTCATGGACTTGGTTCCCAGTTTTACAGAGTGAACCCCAACCTTAATCTGCTCGCCAAAATAGATCGGCGCAAGATATGTGATGTGGACATCAGCCAGGATCACGCCGATTTCCATAAAGGATTGGTCTTTCGTGAACAATCCTAATTCAACCATGTACGCGATACGCGCCTGCTCAAAATAGGTAAGATGTTTTGCGTTGTTGACGTGCCCCTGTGGATCCAAATCCCCGTAACGGACTTCGATAGGATGATAAAAGTGGAATGGCGACATGCCGAGATTATACCTATCTTCATGTAGTCATAGGGACCGGGTTCTCAGTCGTTATATGTTCTGTTCTGTTGAAAATCCATATCGCAATCACCTCCCTGGCAAAAAATCCCTCGAGCCAGCCAGCACGAGTGATTGTGCAGCGGCAAGGATCATCGTCGCGCCGCGCTCTATCTGTTTGCCGGCATCGGCTCGTGTGCCTGCGGTGATACCAGCCGTGATGCCCGCTCTTCTCATGATGCGGATGGCATTGTCAATCGCGGACTGCACTTCGGGATGATTCGGCCCATCTGGGTATCCCATCGCCAGGGAAAGGTCGCGCGGACCAATGATGCACGCGTCCAATCCCTCCACCAAGCACAATGCAGGGAGTTTTTCGAGAAGTTTATCATCTTCAAATTGAATAATGACCAATGTCTGCTCATTCGAAAAGTTGATGTATTCGGGCGCATTGCTGGGATTAGACATATGACCCGAGGCGCGCGAGAATCCAAGTCCACGCCTGCCAAGCGGAGCATATTTCACTCCATTAACAAGCATCTTCACTTCTTCAACAGTTTCCAAGCCAGGCATCATGACCCCCATCATACCCGCATCCAGGTATTGCAGGACGAGTTTCGGGTCCTTCGATCCAATGCGTATCATGGGTGTGATGTTTGTTCTTTCACAAGCGCGTATCACATTTACAGCCTGCACGGGATCGATCAATCCGTGTTCGGCATCGAGCATGTAATAATCGAAGCCGGCAATACCAAAGAGTTCGGCAAGTTGCGGGTCGTCGGATGTGGCGATGACGCCGAAAGCGGGCTGACCTGCTTTTAGTTTTGCTTTGGTTTTGTTTGGTTGAATGAACATAAGACCCTTGCCTAACTCTTTCCCTGCGGATTCAAATCCCCGCAGCCGACTTCTGTGAGACGATAAAGAAAATCGGTGCTGCCGTGATTATACCTGTTGATTCAATGCGGAACTCTTTTTCAAAAACCTGTTTTTCTACGCCCGGCTAAGCTAAAAAAATGGAGTTGGCGAAGCAATCGTTCAGGCTATGAGATTTGAGGGTTCGATGAGTGCTAGTACTCCAGTACTAGCTTATGCTATACTTACGCCGGAAGGAGCGTCCATGATCGACCCTACTCAACTCCCCATACTTCTAAAGGCTATTGATTTCGTTTTCGAAGAGGGACGCAAGATCCTTGAAGAACGCCGCGAGCGAAGAAAGAGTGATGACTCTTCTCCAGGCAGCAAGGAGCAGGAAGCAGCCGAAGAAATTGTTCCTCCTGCAGTTCAAGAGAGTAAAGAAATCAAGCAGGATTTGCTTGTCTCGAAGGTAGATGAAATATTGTGGCAAAACCACGAATGGGAGGTCGAAAGCCTGGTCAAGCAGTTGGAAACCTACTCTCGCAATTATTATCATACCAAGGAACAATATGCAAAATGGGGAAGTGATCTGGTGCCTCCAATAATTGTGCACCGCATGACAGACGCAGAAAATTCCATGATCGAAACCATAAAGCGGCTAGAAATTATTTTGTCGAAAGTTTACAAAAAAGACATCCACCCAATCCAATAGAATACAAGGTCTGATATGGAAAAGGAAGAAATTACTCATCTGGAAACGATGATTTCTTTGCACAAGAAAAACCTCTACACCATCGAGGAGATGATGGCAAGATACGGTTCCGATCCGCCCTTGCACCTCATTAACAGCGCCACAATGGAAAGAGAGGCAATCGTTCGATACAGCAAGAAAATAGAGAACGTCGCTGCCAACGGCAAAGAACTCGAAAAATCAAGCGCGCTGGCAAGCCTGCCGAGGCGGCCCTATTTTGTGGGAAGGGAGCAGGAATTAAGCGCCATCTTGCAGTCCCTGCAGCCGAACAGCCGGACTTTTATCATAGGCATTGAAGGTATTGGAGGGATGGGGAAATCCACGCTTGCCATAGAGATCAGCTACCGCTGTATTGAAAATGATCTCTTTGAATCCGTTATTTGGATTTCAGCCAAAGAATCCACCCTGACGCTGCATGGAATCGAACCGGTCATACCGGAAGCGAAATCCTTGTCGGACATTCTGATCACGCTTGGTGAAGGTTTGGGGAATCCTACCATTGGAAATTTATCCATTCAGGATCAAATCAAGCGAGCCTATATTCTCTTGGCAAGGCGTACGACCCTCCTCGTCCTCGACAATTTCGAATCCCTGTCAAAAAATGAACAGCGGGATATTTTAGATTTCTTACGAAGGTCGCCCATTACCCTTAAGGTCGTCATTACATCCAGAGAGAGGGTTTCCGAAGGGCAGATTATCCGTTTACAAGGATTATCTTTTGAGGAAAGTAACGCCCTGCTGGAATGGGATGCCCAGCAAAGGAACATTCATCTTACGAGAGACCAAAACAAGCACCTGGTTGACTTGACAGGAGGACTCCCACTGGCGCTGCTGTGGGTGCAGGGACAGATCGCCGTTCTGGGTTACTCCGTGACGCAGGTTTTGGACAAGTTGAGCCTCGATGCAGACATTCCAATACTCCAATATTGTTTCAATCACAGTTGGAATTCACTGCGCTACAGTAACGAAAAAAAGTTGCTATTCATTTTGGCGTTGCAGCCCGAGGCGGTCTCAAGAGCCGCTCTTAAAGAAATTACTGAAATCGAAGACAGCGACAGCTTCGACAACGCGGTCAGCGATCTTTTACAGTTGACCCTCATCGAACCTGAATCGGGCAGGGATTATTTTAGCATCCTGCCGTTGACGCGCAGGTTTATCCGCACGCAGTTCGCAAGCGACCGAAAATTCATCAAACAGGCTGAATTGAAAACTGCTCAATATTACGTGAAACTGCTATCGCAAAAAAGCAGCTTCAAGGAATGGCGGGGATATGACGAACTGTTGCTGGATCGAAACAACATATTGAGCGCCGCCCAATGGTGCTATAAGTCTGTGCAAAAGAAACCGCCCGGTTCCAGCTCCATACCAAAACAATCCAGGAACGTCGCTGAAATCCTGGTGCAGATCGGCATTCAGTTTGGCAGCGTGCTGTGGCAGCGCGCATACTGGTACGACCGCCTGACCCTGGCTCACGTCGCGTTGGGCGCGGCAAAATTATTATCGGACTGGAAATCCGTAAGCACCTTTGCCAGGAATATATCCTGGATATATTTCTATCAAGGGGATTATTTGAGAGCCTTGCAGTGGTCCGAGGAATCGCTGTCGGCCACGACAAAAACAGAAGATGAACTGCTGATCGCGGCGGCGAAACGGTCCTTGGGCGCGGTGGACTTCCGCCTCGGCAATTTCGATCGTTCGGAAATATTATTGAAGGACGTGCTTAAAACCAGCGAGGAATATGCCGATGACGATTATGGAATATACAGCAAAGGCTTCGCGCAATACGGCTTGGGCGAACTTGAATATGAGCGCGGGAATATCAATAAAGCCAGGGAATGGTATC
This sequence comes from uncultured Anaerolinea sp., assembly GCA_964543585.1. Classification (GTDB taxonomy): domain Bacteria; phylum Chloroflexota; class Anaerolineae; order Anaerolineales; family Villigracilaceae; genus Defluviilinea. The sequence goes on from CAZIYY010000133.1 coordinate 11,210, forward strand.
AAAAGGCTTTGGATACCTGGCGGGATCCCGTTCGTAAGGACCCGGTCAGGCACGTTAGTTATGCGCTGAATGGGTTGGGCTTTGTGGCATTAAAGGAAAAGAGATACGAAGAGGCGGAACGCCTTTTCACAGAGGGTATTCAATCCGCCGAGGAATTTGGAAGGGTAGACCAACTTGCGAATGGGCAGGTTGGCTTGGCTTCGGTCTACCTTGAAACAGAATCAGATTTGAAAACCGCCCTGGTGCTGGTCAATGAGTCCATCGAGAGTTTCCAACAGCAGGGCATGCAATACGAAATTCAAAAAGCCAAGGCGCTTCAGGAAGAAATATTGAAAACGCATCCCCAGATACTACTCACGTCGTAATGAAAATAAATGGATAACGAAAAAGAGATTTTCCTGCGATCATTCAGGGAATTGGAGAATCAGTTTCAAGCCCTTCCCATCGCTGAAAGTCAGATACAGCGATTGAAAGGTCTTCTTGCAGGGATTCAAAAGGCTGCCGCAAATCTGGCATTATACGACCCCATTACTCATGCCCTTAATACGCGGGCAGGTGAGTGGGTGGTACCGAACGAACACATTGATGGAATGGCGAAGGTGGATATTTATGATTTGCGGCAGGCGAATAAAGTGTTTGGGGTGTCGGTGGTGGATACAGAATTGCATAAGTTGGCGTACCAATTCATGTCCATCTTTAGCCTGGATAAAGGCGATTTTGTGCTTCGCTCCCCGGGCAGCGATGAATTCAGGATATTGTCCACGTCAAAAACGCCCCAGGAAATCAGGCTCCTGTTGACAAAATCATACCTTGACCAGGAGATGGACTCCCTGCTAACCTGGGATTTTGGCACGGGTCTTACAGAAACCGAGGCTGAGACCAACCTGCAAAAGCAGCGAAAAACCTTTAGGCCCATCGTCATCAGGCAGACCATTCTGGAGAGTCATTCCGAAATTCCCAGGCTCGTCGAGGAAAATAACAGTCACCAAAGTTGGAATGAGTTTAATATGCCCTATGAAAGACTTACGGATACAATCTGTTCGCTCGAACTGCCCGTTAAATTAGAGCGACAGACGATCGAACAGGTTGAGACCGTCAAGAATATAGTGGAAAATATTGTAACCAAAGAGGCATTAACAGGCACACTAAATGCGCTCGGCGCAAAGTGGCGCCTGGATAAAAGTATTATTCTTAGCGTTGCGCTAACCGACATGCTCGATATGCACGAAGGAAATACGCGTTATGGGAGTGTTGCGATAGACCAGGATCTCAAACGGTTTTCAAATATGCTCTCGGAGCATTTCCCAAAAAATGAAGGTTTTTTATTGTTTCGATCCGAACGCGCAGGCGATGAATTCAAAATAATATCAACAAAAAACAGCGCCAGACAGCTGGAGGACAGGATTCGTACAGTTTGGGAGGATGACCTGCATCGTGGTCTCCTCTTATGGAATTATGGTGTCGGAAAAAGTGACAGCGAGGCTCATATGGATTTGTACAGAAACAGAGTCAAAGAAATTGAAAACATGGAAGTGTCAATTTCAAACGGCAAATCAACTTTTATCATTCTCAGGCCGGAAAGCGAGGATTATTCCAGCCTATTCAAGCGTTCAGAAGAAGCAGCTCGCCTGATCAATGGGACGCCAATTATAGATTTGCATTTAACTGTGCAGGCAATTCGAAATGTTGAGGATTTTGCCTCCTTGAAAAAACGCCTCGAAGAGTATTGCTTGAAACTACGTCCTTTTGAGATTACTGTGAAAAATATTGCCAGAATGAATGTGAACAATCAACAGGGCAGGTTGTGGATGCTGGCAGAAAAAACCCCGGCATTGGAGAACTTGTATAACGACCTCGGCAATATGGCGCGAGAAATGGGATGCGATGGTTATCCCTATAAATCCGAGAATTGGCTGCCACACATAAAAATTGTCGATTTGCCGGAAAACACATCAACTCAGATAAAGGATCCGACATTTGCAGCCGGCCAGGGGATCACTTTCACAGTAAGGCACTTTGAGTGGACTGTACAGAAAGCTCCGGAGCGTTGGGATTTGCTGGATCAATTTTCATTTCCACAATAATCATCTTTTCATCCCCGTTTTGTCATTGGATTTTCCCATCATATCTCCTCCTTTTCTGAACAGAAAGGAGGATTTCTGTTAAGCCACGCTTGCCCTTCGGGGATGATATCCATATCCACGTGGGTCACAACTGGGCAGAATGGCGATACAGGGATACATAGGCGGGGATAGAGGCCGAGGCCGCATGGACGCGGCAAGAGGGCTACCCTCCCGAGGGTATTGAAATGAAGACGATGCGAGGGCCCTTTTCGGTTGGCATAGGATAACAAAATTGTGCTATTATTTACAAATACGCCTTAAAGGGCTATCTTAACGAGTTTTCAGTCACATTCATTCGCGGGGTACGGATGACGGAACCTTCAACTGGCATGTTACTCATAACTAAAGCAAAAGGTAAAGCGTAATGGCAACCATCCTCATCGTTGACGCCAGCCCAACCGACCGCCGGGTGTATACCACGTTGCTCGGTAATTTTGGCCACCGCCTGCTGGAAGCCAACGACAGCGCCGAAGCACTGGAACTGGCGCGAGCCGAACTACCCGATCTAATTATCACCGACATCCTCATGCCAATCGTAGATGGGTTTACTCTTGTGCGCCGCCTGCGCGCCGAACCCCTCCTGATGGGAGTGCCGGTCGTTTTCCAGACCGCCAACTATGATGTATCGGAAATACACAGGCTGGCGCGTGCCAGCGGAATTCAGCACATCCTCAGAAAGCCCGCCGAGCCGCAGGAGATACTGCGGGCAGTGAATGAATCTCTCAAACAGCCAACCATATCTTCCAGGCTGCCTCAAACCGGACAACTTCAGCGCGAACAACTGCAACTACTGGCTGATAAACTCTACCAAAAAGTCTCGGAGCTGGAAAAGGCTAACGACCGCCTACGCAGCCTCTCGCTGACTGATGGACCTACCAGCTTGAATAACCGGCGCGGCTTCATGATCCTCGCCACCGGGCTGTTGAAATTTGCGCGGCGGGCCGGCTATCCTGTATGCCTCCTTTATATAGACTTGGATAGCCTGAAGCATATCAACAATACCTTCGGCCACGCAGCCGGAGATGCAGCCATAACTCATTTTGCCGTCATTTTGACGGAGACTTTTCGTGATTCAGACGTCATGGGCCGCCTGGGTGGGGCGACGAGTTTGTCGTCCTGATTATCGACGCGACCGAAAGCGATCTCGCTAACATGCAGGCTCGCTTGCAAAGTAATGTGGAGGCCCATAACCTTCAATCTGGCGGTCATGCCCTGTCTTTCAGCCTGGGGGTCATCCGCGTCGCTGCGAATTCCACTATCACTATGGAGGCGTTGCTCTCCCAGGCGGATGAAGCAATGTATGTGCATAAGCGGCGCAAAAAAGGTAGAGTCTAGTGGCAGATGAGAAACAGAAGTTATCCATTCCCCGCGCTTTCACGTACTTATCTCGAACAAATCTAAAATCGTGATTTGAATTCTAAACTGGTGCCAGTAAATCTTGCCGCTCATTCGAGGAATATGTGGGCGATGGATTTCAGATATAGGTCTCGTTAAAAAAGCAAACGCCACGTAATGCCTCACGATAAAATGTTACTTTGAAGGTAACGTTGCATCAAAAGGAA
>CAZIYY010000134.1:0-1585 GCA_964543585.1 uncultured Anaerolinea sp.
TTACTCAGAAGGCTTCCTCTTTTCAACTACCCCAACCAAATAGCCAAAGTCGAGGTTTTTTTGTTATCTCACTTACGCAGAACGTCCCGAAGGTTTCTGTAATTCAAGATCGTTTTCAGAATAAACCTTCGGGACGGTGCGTAACATCAGTTATTATCCCATATTCATCTTCATCGAAAACTTCAAGGCGGTCTTGTAAACGACGCTTAACTTCTCGCCAAGCGCTTTTGCTTCGGCGTTACCTTGGCCTGCCGCCCCGTCCACCTGTGCGACCAACCCGATCAACGCTTCCATGAATTGATCATTTATCAACGCTTTGTTATCATCGAGCATTTTCTCAAGCGCTGTGTTGTCGGGCGCGTCCAGTAATTGCTCAATGAATGCCACTTCGGGCGGCGTGGAAACTTCGCGCAATATTTCCACCATCTTTTGAAGTTTGCCCATGCGTTCGTATTCATTCTTCTCAGAAGCTTGGTGTAACAACTGGTTGACAATATCCATTGCATCCTGTGTGAATCTATCAAGGTTGTCGTGCACGGCTTTCACGACATCGTCCTGTGCAAGGAGAGATTCCACAAATTCCTGCGCTTGCTTGTAACGCTCTTCCAACTGCCTGTCTACTTCATTTGTGAAATCAAGAAGTTTCTCGCGCAACGATTCGAGTTTTGTCTTTTCGTCTCCCGAAACCGTCCCGATTTTCTCCGTGAGCAATTGGAAGAACTGGTAATCCATGCCGCCGCGCGCAAGGCTGACGAAGGCGCGCAAACGCGCATCGTTTGGAGATGCGATCACGAATTCCAGCAGTTTCTCGCGCGTGAGTCCCTGCCCCGCCTCCTGCAAGGACTTTTGAGCGGACTCCAATTCCCCGACCGATTCCTTCAACCCGCGCCCGAATTCGGTCTCTTCCAGAAGTTGCTTCTGTAATTCAACCATTGACCGCGCAACGGGTTCCTGTCCGCCTGCCGCCGCGCTTTGCGCCAGGCGGCTGAACAATGCGAAGAATTGTTCGTCGAACAAATTGACGTTCTGTTCGATGATCTCACTTCTCACATCGTTTGAACTGGCTTGTAACAGTTTTTCGATCAATGTGACGCGATCCTGTTGCTGTTTGAGCATTTCAGGTGTAATGCCATCTTTGCCCAGAATGGTTTGGATCATTGACTCATACGTCAGATTTGCCGTTGGATTAAGCAGGTAACCCTTGCGTCTTTCAGGCGGGAGGCGATCCGTGATCTGTTTGATGAGAGGCCCAATCATTCTCTCCTGCTCGGTAAGCGGCATTCCCAGTTCGGGAGGAAAGTAAGTGAGGAGCAATTCCTTCTCATTATCGTGATACACAATGGGCGTTGCGAGGCGTCCCTGATACCCGCAATGCGGACAGCGAGCAGTGTTGGATACGCCACCGAGCAATCTTTGTTTGGCTTGCGGGTCCTGCGTCACATCAAAAAGTTGTTCGATGTTTGCGCGGATCATTTGGCGGCATTGAGGGCAGGCAATTTGTGTTTGAGGCATTCTGTGATTTCCGATTTTAGATTTACGAGTTATGATTTTTTACAAACGACTAGTGGACCAGAGACTATGGGGC
>CAZIYY010000134.1:1595-14559 GCA_964543585.1 uncultured Anaerolinea sp.
ACTATCCAACTAATTTTGCCAACCGATCTACATAACTTTCCATGACAGCAAAAGTTTCTTCAACTGCTTGTGGGGAGGTCATGTCCACACCGGCTTTCTTCAAAACATTCAATGAATAATCTGAACTTCCCGATTTGAGGAAGCCAAGATAATCTTCCACAGCGTTGGGTTCGCCGCGCAAGATTCTGCCCGCGAGCGCGTGCGCGCCCGAGATGCCTGTCGCGTACGCGTACACATAGTAATCCTGGAAGAGATGTCCGAAGGTGGACCAGGTCATGCCGACGCGCTCGCGGTCCATGTCAAAGTTTGGACCGAATCCCTCGGCAAAGAGATCAGCCATCAGGTCAATCATTGAATCGGCGGTCAGAGGTTCACCGCGTTCCGCGCGTTGGTGAGTCTCCAATTCAAAGCGCGCCAGGGTCGGCATCTGGAAGAAGTAGCGGAAGAAGTTTCCGCCAACGGCCTCTTCGATCAGCTCGATTTGAAAATTCTTATCCGTGATCGTGTTGAACAAATGACCGCGCATCATCGCCTGGTGGAAGTTGGACGCGACCTCCGCGACGAATAACGAATAGGTCGTATAAACGAACGGCTGATTCTTCCACGTGAGATACGAGTGCATCGAGTGACCGAGTTCGTGCGCAAGGGTGCTCATGCTGGTCACTTCATCCGTGTAACTCATCATGATGAACGGATGCATGCCTTGCGCACCGGATGAGAAGGCGCCATGGCTCTTACCCTGGTTTGGGTACACATCCACCCAGCGATCCTGAAAACAGCCTTTGCGGACGGTATCCACGTATTCCCTGCCCATCGGCGCGAGGCTATCAAGAATCATCTCCACGCCTTTTTCGTAAGGCACTTTCACCTTCTTCTTTGCAATGGGGGCCCACATGTCGTAGTATGCAAGTTTCTTGAGTCCCAGCGCCTTGCGCTTGATATCAAAATAACGATGCCATACGGGCAAATTCTTCCTGAACGTGTTGATCAGATTATGGAAAACATCCGTTGGGATATTCAAATTGAATAGCGACGCCGAAAGCGTGGTCTCATGTTTGCGGGCCCGCATGGCAAACACATTCGCCTTGATTGAGGTTTCAAGGTTGGTCGCAAGCGTGTTCTTGTGTTCCACGTATTTATCCATGTATGTATTGTATGCAGCTTTGCGCGCTTTGCGATCTGGCAAATGCATCAATTGTGTATCGTAATTTCCCTGCGTCACGTCAATCACACTGCCTTTGCTGTCTTTGATGGGCTTGAATTTGAAATCCGCATTCGTGAGCATGCTCGTGGAATTGGACGCGCCCTGCAACGGATCGCTGACCAATCCCAATATTTCCTCCACTTCCGCGGAACGGACGTGCGCTTGTTGTCTGAAGAGGTCTTCAAAATTATGGCGATAGACTGCCAGTCTTTCGTCCTGGCTCATCCACTCGTCAAGTTTACTTTTTCCAATCGACAGCGTTTCCGGTTGTAAATATGCCACAGCAGATAGAACCTGCCCGAAGATACCCTGCGCTTTTCCGAGCATGCCTCCTGCCTGCGCGTTGGTCGTTTCCACTGCATAGGCAAAACTCGCATACATGTACAATTTGTATGCGCGCAAAATCAATTGCTCGCTAACATCCAGCGCCTCGAGCATAGTTGCTGTGCTCTCAGCCAGGCGTCCCTGATATTGTTTTGCCCTTGGGATATCTTCAACGACTTGCGCGGCTTCCTTATCCCATGCTTCGTTGGATGCAAAAACACTCTCGTCATTCCATGTGAACTTCTTGTCCATCTTATTACGGGGGAGAACTTTGTTTGCCATAACTTCCATCCTTTTGGATTTAAGATTCGCTTCGGACTCACGAACGGCTGACTCCGTTTCGATTGAATTTTACCTGATTTGGAGTGCGGGAGCTTACTCCCGCATATGCAACGGCAAGCCGTTGCACCCCAGAGCGCCCGGTCAACGCGGCAGGGAGAAACAGATTCTCGCACCAGAATCAGGCTTGGGGTCCGCCCAGATACGCCCGCCATGAGCCTCAACAATCGCGCGCGCGAGATAGAGTCCCAGTCCCGCCCCTTTCGTCTGCTTGACGGCTTTCGACGAGCGATAAAAACGGTCGAAGATGTGCGGCAAATCTTTGGCTTCAATGCCGGGACCTTCGTCGCTCACGCAAACTATGACTTGTTCGGGCCGCGCCTGACCACTGATCTTGATCTCGCCTTTCAGGGCATATTTCAGCGAATTGGAAACGAGATTGACGATCACCTGCTCAACACGAGTCTCATCTGCAAGCACAATAGGAAATTTTTCAGGAAAATCTGTGACGATGGCGTGTTTTTTGGATTGCGTTGCAAACCGTTCAACAACTCGGCTTGACAGGATTGGGAGCGAAACGTCCGCCCTGTTGAGACTCAAACCGCCGGCCTGCAAACGCGATGCGTCAAGCAGATCATCAACCATCTTGCTCAGCCGGTCGGCTTCTTCTTCGATAACCGCAAGCGAATCGCTGATGGTGTGCTTATCCCATTTCGCGTCATCGCGCCGCAACGTGGATGCATATCCTTTAATCAGGGCGACAGGCGTCCGCAGTTCATGGCTTACAATGGAAATGAACGTTGCCTTCATTTCATCCGCTGTTCTAAAGTGGGTGATGTCGCGCACACTGACGATGATGTTGCGAAGTTTGCCTTCAGGAGAGAGCAGAGGCGCGTATGTCACTCCAACGGGAAGCGGCGGAGGCAGGTCTCGTTCGAGGTCGCCTTCCACATAAAGTGTCGCGTTTGGCGTGAGCGGCCAGCCGTTTGCGATGGCTTCGTTCAACGTGGCGTCTTGTGGTTCGCTCGCCCAGCGGATAATTTCGTCGTGCGGAAGATTGGCAAGTTGATCATGAGTCTTGCCGTAGAGTCGTTCGAAGGCGTCGTTGGCGCGTTCGATGGTCAGGTCCGCGTTGAGGATCAGGATTCCATCCGCGGCTGAGTCGAGCAGAGCATCGAGGCGTTGTTTCTCATAAGAGATTTGTCCATAAAGTTGCGCGTTGAAGACGGCAATCGCGGCTTGGTCTGCAAAGGATTGCAGGAGCACGCGATCATTGTGGGTAAACAAATCGGGATAATTTCGGAAGATGAAGATGACTCCGATGACTTGTCCGTGCGCTGCCAGGGGCAGTGCCGTGCCGTTGAGCAATCCCATGCTGACGGTGTAGGTCAACTCTTTCAACATGCGGTTGAGTTCGCGCACATCCAGTTCGCGGACGTTTTCTTCGGCAAGCAAAGGAGCGAGGTAACTTAGAAATGCGGGCGCAATTCCATGGGCAGTCGCGACGCGCCAGCCTTCCTGTTCTTTAAGGGCAATAATGCCGGCTTGCCCGGCGAGCATTTCGATGGAGATGCGCAAAATGCGCGCGAGCAATTTCTGGAGGTCGAGTTCCTGGGTGAGGGCGCGGGATATTTCGAGAAGGTAGTCGCGTTGGCGGACGCGGATATCTGGAAGAGCCGGGAGCATGGCTTGATTTTATCATTATGGGCCAATGAAGGGATGTAAGAGTTGTGTAATAAAACAACGGGCGAGACAAGTCTCGCCCGTTGTCGCAGCCTATCGAAGTCCTTGTTCCTTCTCTGCCATCGTGATCGCTTTCTCGAAGATCTCTAACCCTTCATCCATTTCCTTTTTTGTGATGCACAGCGGCGGCGCAAGTCGGATCGTTGATTTGCCGCACCCGAGCAAAAGTAATCCATGTTCAAAGCCCAGGTTTTCGATCATATTTCTGATCTCTTCATTGGGTTCCTTAGTGCTCTTATCTTTTACGAATTCCACGCCAATCATCAAGCCGATACCGCGCACGTCGCCCATGGAGGTATGCCGCACCTGGATCTCCCTGAGCGCATCCAGCGCATATTCGCCGACTTCAGCCGCGTTCGCAAGATATGATTCTTCGAGCAGTTCAATCGTCGCAAGCGAAGCTGCGCATGAAATAGGGTTGCCGCCAAACGTGTTGCCATGCACGCCCTTGGGCCAGGTCATCACAGATTCACGCGCGATACACGCGCCCAACGGCAAACCCGACGCGATGCCTTTCGCGGAGGTGACAATATCAGGCTCAACACCAAAGTGTTCGATTGCCCACCATTTGCCCGTGCGGCCCATACCGCTTTGCACTTCATCCGCAATTAGCAATATGCCATACTTATCACACAACTTGCGAAGCGCAGGGAAGAATCCAGCTGGAGGCACAAGGTATCCGCCTTCGCCCTGAATGGGTTCGAGCAAAACCCCCGCGATCTCATCGCCAGGGACGTTATGATCAAATATTTCCTCCTCAATGAATCGCACTACAGTTTCACCGTAATCTTCGCCCAGTTTGCGATGCAGGATCGGGCGATATGGATCGGGGAAAGGCACATGCGTCACACCCGGCATCAGCGGATAAAATCCACGATGATAATGCGGTTTGCTGGCAGTGAACGCGACCGAACCCATCGTGCGGCCGTGGAACGCGCCGAAGAAACCGATGAAGTTATGTCTCTTGGTATGGAACTTCGCGAGTTTGATCGCAGTCTCAACAGATTCCGTCCCTGAGTTAGTCAGAAACGTTTTTGCGTTTTCTTCAAACGGCGCGATCTCGTCCAGTTTCTCGCTCAGACGAATCCAGCCTTCGTGATAAAAATCGGATGAAATGTGCAGGAATTTTTCTGCGCTATCCTGCACGGCTTTTACCACTTTTGGGTGCGCGTGCCCTGTCGCCAATACAGCGATGCCAGCCATCATATCAATGAAACGATTCCCGTCAGGATCCCACACTTCCACGCCTTTGCCGTGATCCATCACAAACGGGTAAGCCCGCGGATAAGACGACGAAATGACTTTCTTGTCGCGTTCGATCAACGCCCGAGCCTTGGGGCCCGGCACATTTAATTTATTCATACAAACTCCTTGTCCCGCTCGTTTCATTTCTCCCTTTCAACGAGGCGAGCGGGATTGCTTCGTTTATTCCTGCAGATGACGACATGCTTTTCATGCGCCTGATGAAAAGCATCGCGGCTTTCTAACCCTTCGACACTCCCTTTGGTCGCAAGGCGGCGGCCGGAAACTGATTCTCTTACGAAATCAGTTTCTTATTCCCTATCTGCTGTCCACCATTTTGTGCCAAGCCAGGATGGAGGCAAGGATGCCACATAAATTAGATTGATCATTCCGCCCTCATCCCTGCGACACGGCTTCGCCAGTCAGAGCGAGCCGCGCCAGCGCCAATGCGCCCAGCAGGCCTGCGTCATCGCCCAGCGCGGCTTTGGTGATGACGAGACCATCCAGATAGTGTGGATGAAACGTATACTTGCGTAAACTTTCTTCAAACGGTTTGAATAACAACTCACCTACTTGAGACACACCGCCGCCAAACACGATAATAGACGGGTCAAAGATCGCCAGATAATTTGCAACCGCGATTCCGAGATAATGCGCGGCGCGCTCGAATGCGGAGATCGCAAGCGAATCCCCTTGAAGGGCCGCGTCGGCTATTTGCGCGGCAGACAGGCCTGGGTGCGCGTGAAGCGATGATTTTCCTCCCGCGTTGATCTGCTCGTTGACGTAACGCGCGATGGCGGGTCCCGAAGAAAATGATTCCACGTGTCCGTAATGACCACATCCGCAAGGAGGACCATCGGGATCAATAATCATGTGACCGAGTTCCGCGCCCATACCATGAAAGCCTTGAAGCAAACGATCACTACTGATAACGCCGCCGCCGATGCCCGTGCTAATGGTGAGATAAACAAGATCGTGGTGACCTTTGCCCGCGCCGTATTGCCACTCGGCAAGACCCGCCATGTTGGCGTCGTTATCGAGATGGGCAGGCACACCGAAATGCGCGGAGAGTTTGGGCGCTAACGGAAAATTTTGCCATTCGGGAATGTTGGGTGTAGCGAGGATCGTGCCGGTGTGCGGGTCCAGCGGACCCGGGCATGCAATGCCAATAGAAGAGACATGTTTTTGCCACACGGACTCAATGGCTTGCACGAGACGGTCGTAGACGCCAGGCTCGTTAGCATGGGATCGCGTGCGTTGATGCGCAAGGGGTTTCGTGCTGTCTGGTTCGTACGCGGCGACGCGGATGTGCGTCCCGCCTATATCCACGGCGACTGTCAGGCTCATGCCGACAATTATAACCGAGACCTCCTCCGCCCCAAAATCGCGACTTATTCTTTCTGACGCCAGCGGCGGATCGTTACCTGACGCATCAACCACATAATCAACGCGCCTGCTATAACAATACCTGCCAACGCAACCTGCCACAAGGATGAAACAGGAAGTGGCGCTTCATTCGGAACTTGAGGTTGATCCTGAGCAACAGATTCTCCCACTTCCCCATTTTTCGCGGTTTGCGTCTCGGCTGTGCGAACGGCATCTTCTGAGGGAGGCAACTGGGTAGCCGCAGGAGCCAACGCAGCAGGCGGTTCTGTCGCAGCTGCTTCAGTCGCTGGAGCCTCCGTCACCGCGGATTCTGCCGCGGCCGGAGCCTCCTGGGCATACAAATTTACATCCCCGCCTCCGCCCATGCCGGTCGGAGGGGACGCCGCGAGTTGTTGAGCCGCAAAGTTCAAGCCAAACGTGAAGAAAAACAACAACGTCGCGAGCGCGGTCGCAAATCGAAAGATTGGATATGCGCGCGGCATCGGCGGATTTTGCCCCACCATTTTGCGCGTGAGCGTGAAGTTGCGCGGGGCGCGTCGCTGTGGAAGTTGGCGGAGCAAATTCCGGGCGGCGCGCAAATCGTCCATAACGGAAACAAGTTCACGGTCCGTTTTGAGGCGCGCTTCCAGGCGCGCTGAATCGGACGGCTTGAGTTGTCCGTCTAAATAAGCAGAAACAAGTTCGACATCGCGTTGATTCATACAGCGGCGTTCCCTTCTTCCAGACGAAAAGAGGCGGGTAAAAGTTCCGTGAAGTCCCGCAAACACTCGCGTAATCTTAATCGGGCGCGGGCGAGGCGGCTCTTGACAGTGCCAAGCGGCACACGGACGGAAGCGGCGACTTCGGTGTAATCCATACCCTGAATATCAGCCATGACCACGACAGTTTTGAATTCAAGCGGGAGATTGTTGAGGCAATGCTGGATGGCATGTTCGAGTTCATCCGCTTCAGCCTTTTGGTCGGGGGTCATGTTCGTGTCAGCCAGCCAGCGCGGGGAATCCATCTCGTCACCATCATCGGAATCGGGCTCGAGCGGTGTGGTGGGACGCCGCTTCTGGCGGCGCAGTTCGTCGTAGCAGGCGTTGGTCACGGTCCGCATGAGCCATGCCTTGAACGATCCGCCGCGAAAAGAGGCGATGCTTTTGAACGCGGAGATGAATGCCTCCTGCGCCGCGTCCGCGGCGAGATCGTCATCGCCAAGGATGCGGAGCGCGGTGTTATACACACTATCCTGATAATGAAGGATCAATGTATTGAAGGCTTCGAGGTTGCCATTCTGCGCGTCATGAATGAGGGCTTGTTCGTTCATTGAGGATTATTTTATCACTACCTCTGACGAAAAAAAACTTTCACCAAATCTGCGATAAACACTTAATCCTTCATCCTGAGGGAATATTGCAATGCGAACGAATAGAGAAAATACTAAATTCCAAAGCAGTAAAAGTAATGTTATTTACCCCCTCCGCTATGGAACTCACTCTTGAGAAACTAAAACATATTTCAAATTCTGTCGGCAAGCGAACAGGCTGGGTTTTTTCGCGGATGCGCATGGAACGCGCACCTGTGCCGTGAAGTTATGTTGATGTGGCGCGTCAATTCATGGCTGATATTGGATCAGCTATATTACATCTCCTCCACCGTCTTCAACGCCAGATCCAACGCTTCATCTACGGACATCTTCTGCCCTTCCACAAAGGCGGACTCGAAAACTGTGTCGCCGAGAACCTTACGAGCGTGGGCTTCGGCGCGGTCATAATAAATGCGTTTGAATAATGGATCCATTAGATATTCCATTTCTCTGTGTGGATTATCAATGACACCCATTAACCGAGCCGAGTTTTCTGGATTTTCAATACATATGAAATAAAGCATAAAAACCAAAAAACGGGATTTTGGAAATCTGATAAGTTCTTTTGCCAAAGGAATACTTTCCTTATAATTCTGTTTGAACTTTTCAATGTTTCCTTGCAGGTAAAAAGTATTAGCCAATTCTGCAAGGCGATACACAATAAACATGCGGTATTCAAGTTCTCGTGCAGTTGCGAGCGCTTCTTCCAGGTATGCCTGCGATTGATTTAAGTTACCCTCTTCCATAGCCAGTTGCCCTAGAGATGCGATTACCATTGATCTGAAAAATTTCCCTCCTAACAATCTTAAACTCTCCTGGAGTTCCATAAATAACGATCTTGCTTCTTGATAATCACCGTTTAACCATGCAATTTCTGCCAACGAGAAAGAGGTCCGACTCGTGTTTGAGCCGATCTGTTTGAACAAGATATCTGCTTCTTCCAGATACCTTTTAGACTCATTTACTCGATTGGAGTAAAAATGCCATTCGGAATAATCCTCTAAAGCTTTGGCTAAGTTCAATCTTTCTCCCGCTTTGCGTGCCAATTCCAGACTCTGCCTAGTATTTTCAGAAGATTTTATTTTATCTTGTATTTGAAGAATATAACTAAGGCATCTGTTAGAGTATGCCTCCCAGTATGGATCATTCAGCTCGCGAAATTCGACGAGACTTTGTTTCATCAATAAGCAGGCATGCTCATCATCACGTTGAGTCAGGGCGAGTCCAGCAATAAACCTTGAAATTGCAATATCCCGCTTATCTGAACCTTCCTGCGCCAGTGCCAGGCTCAACTCCGCAGAGGTCTTCATACGTTCGATATCACCCAACTCATAGGCAAGTTCCGCATCAAGATATAGCGCCTTCACCCGTGCGGCTTTTTCACCCGCACTTGAGTCTAGCGTTGGCTTTGATAGCGCACTTTGCATCCACTTGGATCCTTCCAGCCAATAGGAGCGGATGTGCCAGAACTTACCCAGAGCCGCGCACAGGCGTAAGGATAGTTCAGCCGTCTCTTTGCTCAAAGCCCATTCGAGCGCGAGGCGCAGGTTTTCGTAATCGGCATCCAGTTGTGCCAACCATTTCAACTGCTCGGGTCGAATCAAATGCGGCGCGGCGGTCTCGGCAAACTGCAAGAAATAATCCAAATGCCTGTAATGCAGAGTATCGCGCTCACCCGCATCCACCAATTTCTCATGCGCATATTGCCGCATGGTCTCCAACATACGATAACGAGATTCATGTCCCATTTCTTCTGCGATGACCAGTGACTTGTTGATCAAATGCTCCAGCAGATTCAGGACATCTTCGCTTCGAATTATGCCTGAACTTGTCGCGTCATCACAAACGGACTCTGCCGCCTCGAGCGTCCAGCCATCAATGAAGATCGAGAGTCTGCGGAAGAGAGTTTGTTCGGCAGGTGAAAGTAAGTTGTAACTCCAGTCAATCGCGGCGCGCAGGGTTTGGTGACGTTCGAGCGCGGTGCGGCTTCCGCCTGTCAATAATCTGAAACGGTCATCGAGTCGTTTTGCGATTTGTTCCAGGCTCAATACACGTATTTTAGCGGCGGCTAATTCAATCGCCAGAGGAATGCCATCCAAGCGGTGGCAGATTTGGGCGAGGGCGGGTGCGTTGTCATTCGTCACAGTGAAGGTCGAAACAGCCGCAGTGGCGCGGTCAATGAAAAGTTTTACGGCTTCATATTGACTCAATGATTCAACGGAGGGAAGATGTCCCAAGTCTGGCAGTCCAAGAGATGGGACTTGATACGTGACTTCGCCCGCGATGCCCAACGCTTCACGACTGCTTGCAAAAATACGAGTGTCCGATGCGGCGTGCAATAACCGATCTGTCATTTGCGCGCAGGCATCCACGAGATGCTCACAGTTATCGAGAATGATGAGCATCTTTTTCTCGCGCAGGTAATCACACAGCATGTCAATGACGAGGCGCTGCGGTTCATCGCGCAAGCCAATGGCAATTGCAGTGGTGCGCGGGACAAGCAGAGGATCAAGAATGGGAGCAAGTTCAACAAACCAGACTCCATTCGGATATTGATCCAGCGTTTCGCCCGCGGCTTGAATTGAAAGACGGGTCTTGCCTGTTCCGCCAGGACCCGTCAGGGTCAACATGTGCGCGTCGTGCAGGAGCTTCTTTACCTCCGCAAGTTCTTTTTCACGCCCAACGAAACTTGTGATTTGAGTTGGAAGATTATTTGCAAAGACATCCAGCGCACGCAGGGCGGGAAATTCACTTTGCAAATCGGGCGCGAGAACCTGAAAGACGCGCACAGGCTGTTGAACATCTTTGAAGTTATGTTTGCCGAGGTCGCGCAGGCTCACGTCCTTCGGCAGTCCGTCGCGCAATAAATTTTCGGCGGCTCCCGAAACTAAGACCTGCCCGCCATACCCCGCAGACATCAGCCGCTGGACGAGGCTGAGGGAGGCATACCCACGATATTCATGATCGTGCGCTTCGGCTTCGCCTGTGTGAAGACCCATGCGCACGCGGATCGCAGCGTCTCCCCAGGGTTCACTCTGCAAATCCTTCTGCGCCTGATGCGCGGCGTTGAGGGCGTCACCTGCTGTATGGAACGCAGCGCAAAACCCATCGCCGATGATTTGAAAGACAATGCCATGATTAGATTCAATCGCTCCCCGCACGATGACATGATGGCGTGCGCGCGAAGTTTCCCATGTTTCGGGATGCTCTCGTGCCAGTTTTGTACTGCCTTCAATATCCGTGAAGAGGAATGTCACCGTGCCAGTTGGGATATCCGCTATGGTATCCATCTCAGCCATGCCGCCGACCTGCGCGGCTTTCGCCAGCTCGAGCAGGCGCGCCACCCATTTCGGTTCCTGCTCGATGTACAAGGCTGGGACAAATAAAGCCGTGATCGTTGTGGAATCTGGCACGCGTTGATTTTGTTCGATGCGGCTAATCTGGGTATCGCTATACCCAACCGCGATGGCAAGTTCGCGCTGAGTGATGCGTGCCTGACGGCGAAGATACCTGAGTAATTCGCCAAAGGTGGAAAATTGATCGGGCGTGACCGCAACAGGAGTCATTGTTGATTCTTCCTATGAGCAGGTGACAGTCACTTTGGAAAATTATCACTCGAAGCAGGCGGCAATAAAAGTGACCGTCCCCGTATCCAATGCTTATGAACGAGTATAGTCCAATTGCGAGAAACTTGGGGAATTTTCGGGGAATTATGTCAAGTATTGCAAGTGGGCAGGCGCTATAGTGGTGGCATCTACAGAAATGAGATTGACATGTATCACCCTAATTTACAGATCGCCCGTGAACGCCAAGCAGCAATGCGCCGTGAAGCGGAAAATTTCCGAACACTGCGAAAGACTAAATGGACAGACCCTTGGTAGTTAACCGAATGCTTTCCATCAGCACAACCCTTGCCATCATCATTGTTGCGCTGGTGAGATTTCTTGGATAGTCCAGGTGCGATTGCTGTGACCTATCTCCAAACCAAAGTGCTTGAAACCGCGAGGCTGATCTTGCGGACCGGCTTTTGAGAAAGAAGTGGAAGTTGATGGAAAAAGAGTTCTTTTATTCTCTGCCACGAAACCTTCAGACCAACGGTGATGAAACGGTATTGATTTCGTCAGCCCTGTCAGGCGATCTGGAGTCATTCAATTCCCTGGTGCTGGCATACCAGAACCTCGTCTATAACGCAGCATTCCGGATATTGGGCGAAAGATTCGCGGCAGATGACGCCGCCCAGGAGACATTCATCTTAGCGTTCCGCAAACTGCGCTCTTTCCGAGGCGGTTCCTTCCGAAGCTGGTTACTGCGTATTGTGACCAACGTCTGTTACGACGAATTACGCCGCGACAAACGTCATCCAACATCCAGCTTGGAATTCCAGGATGATACGGGAGAAGAGGTCGAATCACTCAAATGGATGGTTGATCCCGGAGAGTTGCCCGAGGAAAGACTGGAGAGAGTTAACCTGGGGCGAACCATCCAAGCCTGCATAGATGAGTTGCCACTCGAATTTCGCCTCGTCGCAGTATTGGTGGATATCCAGGGGATGGATTATACGGAGACAGCTGAGATTCTCAGCCTGCCGCTGGGTACGGTAAAAAGCCGCCTGGCGCGTGCCCGCGCCCGGTTGTGTCTGTGTTTGCGATGAAGGGAAAACCCTATGAATAAGAAATTCAGTTCGATCATTGGAAGAACAATTCGCTTGCCAGCGACATGGGAATCCAATCCTTACAATTTGACCAAAACGGTTGACTTTGCAGAATTTATGCCTATACTCTATTTGTACGAAGCGTTGACCCAGTTGCCCTTATTGGTCGCTTGCGATTACATTGTGCGGGGCGCCTGGCGAGCGAATAGCGAAACCGGTCGTAAGGTTTCGTCTTTTGTTTTAATTCCCGATTTTCCCAACATCCTCCATTCGAGCCAACATCTTTGCAATCTAAGGAGGCGACTATAGACGCGTTGAATGGTATGTCCGCTCATGTTCAAACTGCCGTGGACAAATTTCCATGGGCAGTGTCGCAAGTGTTTAGAAGCTGAAAATATTTGCCGCGCGGCGGTCTTTTGCGGCGTTAGCTCAACTGAGAGAACCGGTATAACCCAGCCGATTCTTCTCGTGCAGGAAGGAGGTGCAATGATGTGAACATGTAATTTGTATTCGTCCAGCATACTGTTAACCACTTGTGCGATTTCGTTTGAGATCGCACCCCTATCATAAGGAGTCACACAATGAAAACCAAAATCAAATTTACACGGTTCGCTTTTGCGCTTGTGCTCGCGCTCGGCGCCCTCGGGGTCTCCGCGCCGGCCGCGCTGGCCGCCGCGCCGGCCAACGACACGTTCCTCGATGCCAAACTGGTCGCCGTCGGGTTCAGCGAGGTGCTCGATACCACACTGGCGACCACGGATGGCGATGACGATCAGCTGAACGCGAC
>CAZIYY010000135.1:0-14505 GCA_964543585.1 uncultured Anaerolinea sp.
CTTGTTTAGTCCTACTGTCCAAATTTTGGGGTGCATTACACCCTTCGCCATCTTGAAGAACGGGCAAATCAGAAATTGCAGACCACGCTGACCGATATTTTTTTATTTCACCAAATAATGTACTTGATTCTTGCTCGGCAAAAGCAGGCTCTGGAAATACAGGGTCAATGCCAGTTCTTGCCGCAAAAAATATACATCTTCTTCTTCTTTGAGGAACACCATAATCAGGAGCGTATAAAACTCTTGTTGAAACTTTGTAACCAAGTTTTTCAAGCGATGTTTCTATCTCTGTTCTTACTTCTCCCGAATAGGCGTTATAAATCTCCGCGACGTTTTCCATAACAACTACTTTGGGATTTAGGGCTTTCACAAACCTGATATATTCAACGAAAAGCAAGTTGCGTGGATCTTCCAAAAAACGATAAGTTGAAGGAACGTTTTTTGAAAAACCCTGGCAAGGCGGGCCGCCGACGATGCAATCCAATTCCCCTGACTTTAATCCAAGTTCTTCCATAACGTGTTCAGGATTTAGTTTGGTCATGTCGGCTTTTATAGCCAACGCGTCCTTATGATTGTGTTTGAAGGTTTTTAGCGCATAAGCCGTATTATCAATACCGGCAAGCGTTTTGAAACCAGCCTTATGCAGCCCCCAAGACATCCCGCCGCAACCGCTGAATAAATCAATAACAGTAGGTGAATACAAAGTATAAGTTTCCTTCAAAAACATTATACCACACGATGTAGACTAAAGTATTCTTTACGCGTTCTTGCAGCGCTCGATCAAGTCAAGGAAGGTGGAACTGAGGCTTGTTCCGGGCCTGTCGAAGGGAAGACTTTCATGATTGCCTCATTGATTGTTTTATCAAATTTTTTCATACGAGTTAAACACCATTGTAAAGTCTTTGGCTTGTTAAGTGAATGTTCCCAGATTCTAATGACCCGCCAGCCTTCGCTCCTTAACTCTTTTGATACGACGCGGTCGCGTTTGTGATTTCGCTCATTTTTTGATTCCTATACGCTCAAAACCGAAAGGCGAATTTCATGGAAGACTCAACACCGCGTCTTCGCACTTGATACTGTCCGCTGCAGTGGGGGAGCCGCTACAGACTATGGAGGCGACAATGATGTCGGGCCTCATCCATCCCTTCTGGGACATTAAATCAAAAAACGCAAAGCGATAGATCAGGGTGACCATCACTTTGATCTCACCACTGGCCGGAATGGAGAAAAAATATTCGCTTCTGTCCTTCTCACCTGGTACCAGGCGGGTATCCGAATTCCCTTTTGGTTTTTCATTTTCATAAGCCAGCTTCGTTTTATTCCAATATGCGGCGGTCGGGGAAATGTTCGTATCTGCCTCGACCAGCAGGTTGGCAAATATTTTACCCGCCAAACCGCCATAGCTTTTTACTCCTTGAGATTCAAGATATGGGTTTCCCAAGCCTCCCCAATTGGGGATTCGCTCTCCCTCCACCTGCGCCAGGGAATTCCCGAATTGATCCTTCGCCTCCACCAACAGGATCAGGTGACGCAAAGGCGAATCGGTGGGGAACTTATGTCCCGCCTGTGTATTTTCCGCCCTTACAACCACCTTCAAGGAATTTTTCTTGTCGGGTTCGTAGTTGAAATCAGCCTGGAGTTTGGCGGCATTCACGACCATCAGGGGTATTTCCCTTCCGCTAGTCGATCTTTCATCAACGCCGTAATTCATCAGGTTGTGATTGAAATCCTGGTAGCCTGCTGAATTTGCCGCGCATGCCAGGTTGTTGGATAAAGCCGGCGGATCTCCATTGATGACCCTTGGGGGCATGTGGCAATCCTGGCACGTGAGGTAATCCCCTTCATTTGGGTTGTCCCCATAACTGCTTTGTTTCCATTCGCCGTATGAATTGTAAATTACCATGTCTTCAAACCTGCCGTAATGGCAGGCGGCGCAAAATTCGCTTTGACTGAAAATGGGAGAACAGGTTGCCTGATGGCTGGGGTAATTGGCTGCGAGGGTGTTTGTCAGGGGACCCGTATAAAATCTTGAACCATCCCAGGGCCTTATAAATTGAAACGAAAGAATCCCGGGCCGGTCAACATATGGAAATCCGCTGCCATCCAGCACGATACCCAGCGCCTTATGACATACATCACAGGTAACTCCTTCCCCAATGCTCCCGCCTGGGTTTGGAAATAATGGAGTCAGGTTTGCGTCAGTGATTGCCGCGCTCACTGAAGTGGGAACATGACAGTAGGCGCATTTACCGTATTGGAATGGAAAGTCCAATTTGTAGCCGGGCCCAAAGTACGATGCGTCTACTGTGGGCGCGCGCCTGACCTGTCTGTTGTTGATAATTTCCGTTTGGGTATCCGGGCTCTTACTTCCATTTATATTGGTTCCAAGATACATGGTCTCGAGATAACGATTGCTGAATACTTTGGCATGGCCAGACATGCGCCATTCGCTGAATTCATTATATGAATCATTGCGTTGTCTGGCATGACATCCTGCGCAGTCGGGATCAAGGTCCGTTTCAAAGCCGGCCGACACCCAGGAGTAGTTGGGATTGTCAGAGGGATCTACTCTGACAAGCTGAATATCATAACTGGTTGAACCATTGCATGGGATGAAGGAGGTTTTGTAGCCAGGCGCCCAGACAATCAGGAGTTGGGCCGAATCGCAAATATTTATCCTGAATTCACCGTTATCGTTATCGTCTGTTTCCATCGAATCGGAGACTTGAACAACGACGCCATCAGACATGGGTTGATTGTTCGCGTCCCTCACTATAATTGTAATGTTCCCCAAATCCGGTGGCGGCCCTGGTATGGCTGTTTCTGTTGGAGCAGTAACGGGGATCATAGGAAAGGAACCACAGGATGCCAGAAGCCCCCCAATGAGCATCAGCCTGAAAGCCTGCCAGATTTTAATCGAACATTTCACGTAGACAGTACTCATCAGATTTACCTCCTCTGGCTGAAGAGTGGATTGCTATTATGGACGATAACTGAATTTTGCGCAACCGCGATATTAATGTAGCATTCGGCCTTTTTACAAAACTGCCTTCGCCAGCGCCTGCAATCCATCAAGATCATCCAGATCCAGCCATTGCAGCATGATGCGCTGCAAGCCTGCTTCTTCCAATTCCTGCAATTGGTCTTTGACCACGCCTGCTTCGCCTGCGATAATTCCACGCTCATGCAGTTGTTCGAGAGTTCGCGCGCGCCTCGAGATCTTCTCGTTCAATGCGGCATCGTCTTTGCCAAACACACAATTGGTCATCATTGAGCGTCGAACGGACTCGGGCTTTCTGCCCGCCGCAGTGAGCATTTCACTTAAGCGCTTATTCTTTTGAGAAAGATCCTGTGGGAGCAACATCACACAATTCCATTCATCCGCATAACGTGTCACAGCGGATAATGTGCGCTTACCGCCATCACCGCCAACCAAAATGCGCGGACCGCCTTTTCTTTGCGGGCGCGGCAAGAGTATCCCTCCGCGCAATTGAAAGTATTGACCAACAAACGTCACAGGTTCATCGCTTTGCAGTAACTGTGTCACAACTTCCATCCCCTCTTCAAAACGGTCAAAACGCGCTTTGGGTTCCAACAAATCGAAACCAAATAGACGATGCTCCCGCTCCTGCCAGCCCGCGCCCAAACCAAGCGTCATTCGTCCTTCTGAAAGATCATCCACAGCAGATGCCATGCGCGCGGTAAATGCGGGATGACGGAAAGAGAATGGCGTAACGAGCGGACCGAACTCGATAAGTTTCGTATTGCACGCCAGCCAGGTGAGCGATGTCCATAACTCAAGTGACTCGATATCTGGCGCGTTGGAGTTGGTGAAATGATCGGAGCGATATAACCCGACGAACCCCAACTCTTCAACCAATCGGACGATCTTCTGCCAGCGGCTCCAGGTCAGTCCATTCTGACCTTCGATCATGATTGCGATTTCGAGCATGGCGACTCCTTCGCATGTCACTCTGAGTGGTTCCATGGCGCGGAAGCGCGCCATTCAAAGCAAAAGAAACAAAACCTTAGCCACGAATTACACAGATTTTCACGGATTGATTTTTAAAAATTCGTGCGAATCCGTGAAATCAGTGGCAAAGACTCCTGTGAACTCCTTGTTTCTTAGTAGCGGAGCGAAGAGTCTCGCTTGTCAGTGGTAGAGATGCTTCACTCCGTTCAGCATGACATATTACACGACCAATTTCGGCAGCGCGAGCCACTTCCCTTTTTGTTTTGGATGTTCGGATTCGACCAATTTCCGCTTCTCAACCAAGCCGACGATTGTTCGCGCCGTCAGTTCCTTTTTCCACCCGAAGAGTTTGTTCACGTCACCTTCCTGCGCCGCGCCGACTGATTCGAAGTAGAGTTCGACGAGTTTTGCGCGTGCCTCGCGTTCGCCAATCTTGCGCGCCTTTTCAGGCAGGTCGGGATAATGTCGCGTGACAATCTCGTAGATAAACGAATATTTCCATGCGCCTGCATCAGAGACGCCAATGGGCAATATCTTGAAATCGGATTGCAGGACTTCCAACGCCTTGTTGAATTCAGAATCCCCGGCGTTTGCCAACATCGCCGCGCGGCGCAGGTCTATGGTATTGAGCGCGCCTTCCTTCAACAATGACTCATAGACTTGTTTTGCGGCTTGGGTTAATCGCCCCTCTTCATACGCGAGCAAATAATCCTCTTCCGGAGAACCATAATTTTCTGAGAGCGCGTAAAAGTATGGGGCAATGTCCAGCGATATCATCGTCGCTTTTTTGCGAAGTATCTTGGCGTAATACCAAATCTTTTTATCGAGCGCGCCGTCCTTCCATCTCCATGTGATGTGTCCAGGGTCATCGTGTTTGTCGGCGACAACTCTATTGCCTGCAACGGCTGTCCATAGACTCGGCATGTCGATTCCTTTGATGGGCCAAAAGTAGACGAAGCCGCGCTTGTTGACGAAGGTCAAGGCTTGGGCGGGAGACAAGAGTCGTTTTGACGGAGGCAGGTTGAAAGTCCGCGCGCGATGCGAGTTGAGTTTTGTCAAATTGATGATGGGCATGCGTGGATTATAATCTCCGATATGCGCGTGCTGTTTATGTTTCTCGATGGAATCGGTTTGGGCGAAAATAATCCCGAAGTCAATCCGTTTGCGCGGGCAAAGATGCCAACCTTGCACGCGTTATTGGATGGAAGATCATTGCTCAAATCCGCCGCGCCGTTTATTGGCGAACATGCAACGTTATTGGCAATTGATCCTGCTGCGGGTGTGGATGGATTGCCGCAATCTGCAACGGGTCAGGCGATGTTATTGACGGGGAAGAACATCCCCGCAGAACTTGGTTATCATTACGGACCCAAGCCTAATCCCGAAGTCGCTATGTATTTGAAGGATGGCACATTGTTCTCGCGGTTTACGAAAGAGGGAAAGAAAGCCGCATTGCTCAACGCATATCCGCCGCGCTATTTTGATGGGATTGATTCGGGCAAGCGGTTGTATTCGTCCATTCCATTGGCAGTGACGAACGCAGGCTTGGAACTTTTCAGGCACGAAGATTTATTTGCAGGGCGCGCTTTGTCTGCGGATTTCACTGGTGAGGGCTGGCGGACGATGTTGGGCTTCCCCGATTCACCTGTGATGGAGCCGCATCACGCGGGACGTAAACTCGCTTCGCTTGCGAAAGAATATGACTTCTCTTTATTCGAATACTGGGCAAGTGATTATGCGGGTCACAAACAGCAGATGGAAACTGCGATAGGGTTGATGGAAACTTTTGATGTAGTGTTGGGAGGACTATTGGAAGAGATGGATGATGAATTGCTCGCGCTTATCACATCCGATCATGGCAACATGGAAGATTTATCGACGCGCAAGCATACGAATGCAAATGTGCCTGCGCTTTTGATTGGGGATAAGTCTGCGCGTGATGAATTCACACGCGATATGAAAGACCTGACGGATATTGCCCCCGCCATTTGGAAAACGGTAATGCAAGATTAATCTCGCGCTACACAAACCGTATAAAGACCTGATTACCGAGCAGGCGGCCGCGTGAGGTCAGCCTTAAGACCTCCGAGTTCTTGGAGAACTCGGAGGTCTGCGATTCAATCAACCCCAGTTTCAACAACTCATCAATGTCTGTTCCAAACACACCACGCAATGGATTCTCAAAACGTTGTTCAAACTCAGAAGATGAAATACCTTCCCGTGTCAGACGCAAACCCGTCATCATGAATTCGGACATATCATCGTTCAGGGTTTGCTTATGTTGGTTCACGGTGGCGGGAGTGAGAGGAAAATCGTAATTGGCAAATTCGTGATTGGTAAGTCGCTCAATGTATGTTTTGATTCGCAAGACATTGGAATAGCGATAGCCGTTGGCGTATCCATGTGCGCCCGCGCCGAAGGCCAGGTACGGAAGCCCCCGCCAGTATTGGAGGTTGTGGCGACAGGCAAATGAAGGCGTCGAAGGTCGAAGGTCAAAGGTCGAAGAGCCGAGGTTAGACGTTTGACTTTCAACATGTTTCGCCCAATTGCTTATCTCGTATTGAAAGTATCCATTTGCTTCGAAAGTCTCGCTTGCCCATTCGTACATTTCTGCGGCAAGGTCAGGGTCGGGGAGGGGGAGCAGTCCCTTGGATGCCCATCTTCCAAAGGGTGTGCCGTGTTCGAGAGTCAATGCATAAGCGGAGATGTGTTCTGGATGAAGGTCGAGAATTCGTTTTACGGTCGTCTGCCATGTTTGCAGGGTCTGTTCGGGCAAGCCGTAGATCAGATCGAGATTCAGATTGGCGAAACCTGCTTTGCGGGCGGAGGTCACGGCTTCGATAACTGCGAAGAAATCATGTGTCCGCTCCAGCATTCGGAGTTCCTCTATGTTTGCAGATTGGACACCGAAACTGATGCGATTGATGCCGATCTTGCGCAACTCCAGCAGGTTATCGTAAGAGACAGTCCCTGGGTTGGCTTCGATGGTGATCTCTGCGTCGGGAGTTAAATTGAAGTTGGCGCGGATGGATTTGAATATGGATTCAAATTGTTTTGGAGTTAATAATGATGGCGTGCCACCGCCAAAGAAGATGGTGTGAACTTTCCCCTCACCCCTAACCCCTCTCCCGTGGGGAGAGGAGAATCGTGCGCCGACATATTCAATCTCTTGACGCAGTGCGTTGACATACGCAGGAAGCAAACCTTCCTGCCCTGCGTAGGTGTTGAAGTCGCAGTAGGCGCAACGATGCGTGCAAAGTGGGATGTGCAGGTAGAGGCTATAAGGATTCATCGGTTGTCAATTCTACTCGATGCGGCAATCCGATAACCAACGCAATCGGACCGGCCCCCAGCAACCAAATGGCTGCGCCGAGGCCATAATCAATCCTGCGCAGTTACGCCGATTCCAAACGGGATTAACTTTCCGATCAAGTCGGAGACTTTGTCGGTCGAAAAATGATTATTTCAAAAGATTGACATCCTGACAGGACATAGTATAAATGTATCAACAGAGTCTATCCGGGAACCGTTTCATTCCTTACGCAAGGCAAACATCTTGCGGATCGGGTTGAAATGAAAAAGTTTGTGTTTTCGGATGGGTTCTTTATCTTTTAACCCTGGAGGTGTGAGTGAACGCGACTTTGAAATTGGGAGAGCATTATATTTTTGATCTCTCCGACTGCAACCATGAGATTCTCATGGATAGCGAGAAGGCATACTCGCTGTTTGCGCAAGCTGTTCGTGAAAACGGCTTGACGGTTGTGGATGAGGGCTTTTACAAGTTCAGCCCGCATGGCTTTACCTGTTTTTTGCTTCTCGCAGAGTCGCATGCAAGTTTGCATGCCTGGCCCGAATACGGATATTGTGCCATTGACCTTTTCACCTGCGCCATCGGCAAGGACATGATGCCTTTGCTCCAACGTCTGAAGCGAGCATTTGGCGCGGATGATTTTGCGCTTCGCAAACTGGACCGTGAGGCTGCCATCGAATCCAAACTCATGCCCATTGTTGTGTAGGTTTTCATGAGTATCTGGTTTACGGAGGAACTTCACCCTTATTATCGCAAGGGTGTGCGTGTGAAACGCGTCCTTGCGGATGAACAGACCCAATATCAACATTTGCAATTTGTCGAAACGGAATTCTTCGGCAACGCGATGATTCTGGATGGCATCATCCAATTGACCGAGCGCGACAACATGGGATATCACGAGATGATCGTCCATGTGCCGATGCTGGCAGTCGGAAAGCCAAAGCGTGTCCTCATCGTCGGTGGTGGGGATGGCGGCTCCCTGCAGCAGGTGTTGAGATACCCGTCAGTGGAAGAAGCGGTGATCTGCGAACTTGACCAGCGCGTGGTGGAATTATCGCGGGAATACTTCTCCGCTTCCTTCGGGGACCCGTGGGCTGATCCACGCGCCAAACTGCTTATACGGGACGCGTTTGGCTACCTTGACGAAAATCCTGGTCAGTTTGACGCGATCATCTCAGACACAACTGATCCCGTCGGCATGGCAGAGCGTTTGTTCTCGGATGAGTTTTACACATTGATGGTACGCGCGTTAACTCCAGGCGGCGCGGCGGCAACCCAATGCGAGCAGCCTTTCTTTGATACCGCATTGATCAAAGAGATCTACAAAAGCGCCAAAGCATTGACGAAAAATCCCGCGTATTATTACGCCAACATTCCCACATACCCGGGAGGCGGGATTGGCTTTATGTATGTCTCGGATACGCCGTGGGAAATTGGATTGAATACGCCGTATCCGCCGGGAGTGAATAATTACATCAACCCTGAAATTCACAGAGCAGCATTTGCCTTGCCTGAGTTTTTTAGAAAAGAGTTGTATGCGTAGCGAGTCAAGAACTCCGAGTTTTTGCCCGCAGGGTACTTCGCAAAAAACTCGGAGTTCTTCATCCTCGTCATTATTTTAGGCGCATTCGCGCAATCAGCGCGGGCGGAATCTCGGAGAAGTTGCCGCCCCAGCCAAGCGGAGCAAATTGTGGATGACTAGGCGGAAATGCGCTTTCTTCGAATCCATCCAGGATAAAACCATTTTGGAAGGCGATGTTCATGTAGTATCTGAGTGGACGATGGAAGTAAAGCTGTGGTTTCGGCTGGTTGCGAAGGGCAAGTCCATGTGATTGGAATTGATTGATATAACGCGGCACCTTGACCGCATAGCGCGTTTGGATTTGTCCGTCGTCCCACTCCTCAGCAAGCAAGGTGGCAGATGGGTTATTGAAAGCGGGGTGCATCAACGAAAAGACGAAGACCCCGTTGGGTTTGAGAAGTTTTGGCATCACGCGAAAAAGCGGCTCGATATCTGCCATATCGAATAAAGCCATATTGCACAGGGCAGAATCAAATGAACGTTCGCCCAGTGCAAGCAAAGCGGATTCGTCGATGGCATCTATATTATGATATGCGATTCGAGAATCGAGATTCGGGCGGGCCTCAGCAAGCTTGATAAGTTCGGCTGAAAAATCAAACGCCGTGACCTGCGCGCCGAGTTGGGCAAGCTTGCGCGACGTCAGTCCGTTTCCGCAGGCGATGTCGAGGATACGGGAGTCAGGTTGAACGTCGAGAAAAGATTCGAGGACCGGCCAGCATAGCACGTTGAAGAAGTCGTTGCCGTCGTCGCCCATACGCTCATCCCAATGTTCGGCGTTGGCGTCCCAGGCTTCGCGGGAGAATTGGTTGGGGTCGGTGATCATGCGCTCCCTTTTACCACAAAAACGAGACGGTATGAAAGTGTTATATCAAGTAGAATTGTCAACATTGGATTCACCCATGGCTAAAATATTTATCTCCTACTCCCGAAAAGACTCGAAGGCCGCCCGAAAGATCATCGAGGCTTGCAAAGCCATCGAACAGGACGTGTGGGTGGATTGGGAAGACATCCCGCCGGCGGCCGACTGGCTCGAGCAGATTTTCCTCGGCATCGAAGGAGCGGACGCGTTCTTATTTCTCGTCAGCCCGGACTCTATCGCATCCGAAGTCTGTAACGTGGAGGTTGGGCACGCGGCAAAGAACAGCAAACGCATCATCCCGATTGTCGTCCGGGATGTGGATCCGAAAGCTGCCAAGGTTAATCCGATCATCGGCAAACTAAATTGGACCTTTATTCGGAAAGCGGATAATTTTGATGAGGGCATGACAAAAGTGAAGGTCGCGATTGAACTCGACCTGCCCTGGGTGGAGGAACACAACCGCTTGCAAGCGCGCGCGCTGGATTGGCACCGCAAAAAGGAACCCAGCCTGCTGCTGCGGGGCAGGGACCTGCGTAATGCCCGACACATGGTTGATGCGGCTACCAGCAAGGACCCCACGCCGACAGACCTGCAAAAGACCTACATCCAACATAGCGCTCGAGATGAGAGACGCAGAATGTCAATTAGGATTGCCGCAGGTGTTGCCATTGTGATTATGGCGGTATTATCGTACTACGCGCTGGTTCAAGCCAGGCTGGCAACTGCGAATGAATTCCTTGCCAATCAAAACAGGGATGTTGCAGAAAAGAACGCCGCGCTCGCGTTGGACAATGAGCGACAAGCCAGAAACGCCCAGCGACAAGCCGAAGAAGCGCAGCGTATTGCCGAGGAAAACAAGAAGATTGCCGAAGCGCAACGCAGCGTAGCAAAGGCGCAGATCTATCAATCCCGGCCCGGCGAGTTGTACACCAGCACGCTGCTCGCAATTGATTCATGGCAGCGCAAACCATCCATGGAGGCGGAGGAAATCCTGCGGAAGAACATCAGCCTGCTTCCAATTCCTGTGGCGCAAATGTCGCGGGCAGGGGCGATCAATTCGCTTGAATTCAGCCCGGATGGGAATACCTTTGTCACCGCCAGCGCGGACGGCTCGGCTTGCGTGTGGAATGTCAAAGATGAGAAAGAGCTGTTTTGCGCGCCCGGCTCCGGGTCCGTGAATGACGCGATGTTTGGTCCGAAGGGAGATATCCTCGTAACGGGCGATAATTCGGGCCTGGTCCAGATATTGGATGCCAAAAATGGGGATGTCCAAAATGAATTCAATTATGGAGTCCCGGTCTGGAATGTGAATATCCGCCCGGATGGAAAACTGTTGGCGATCACGCGTGACGATGGCAAGATCACCATCATTGACCTGAACACGCGCAAGGAAAGTTATAACCTGCAGGCGTTCGGGAATCTTTACGTCTCGGCTTTCAGCCCAAACGGTGACTGGATCGCGGCAGGCTCCAATATTGGAGGTGTCACACTTTGGAACCTGACCGATGGAAAAATCATTACCAGTGGAAGGCATAAAGGGGCAGTACTTACGCTTGAATTCAGCCCAAACAGTAAATTTCTTGTCTCGGGCGGGGCGGACGGCGCGGCAGTCATGGTGAACACCGCGAGCGGCGAGGAGCTCTTCCGCGTCCTTCACGATGACTGGGTGGAAAGCATTGCCTTTAGCCCGGATGGTTCGTGGTTTGTCAGCGCGTCTGACGACCGAAGGATCAGGGTCTGGGACGCGCGCAACGGCGATGAAAGAGTCCGCATGTCGCAGGATAGTTTTGTGCAGACAGTGGAGGTGAGTTCCAACGGTCAATGGATCGCAACCACCGGCACCGATAAAACAGTCCGGGTGTGGAACGCGTCCTCGGGCGCGGAGATATTCCAAATCCCTCTCAAAGACAGGGGCGGCGTCCTGGCATTCAGCAAGAATGGCGACTATCTCGTTTCCGGCGATGACAGCGGGGAAATCAACACTTGGAATATTTCCATGATGTCCGCGCCTGCGAATTACGTTCAATTCAAAGAGTTTACGGGAAACGTCAAATTCAGCCCGTCGGGTGACTGGGTTGCCGCTTCTGACGCAAATCGGATCTGGCTGCTAGCCCTCCCTGACGGGCAATTATCGAACCTGACGCCGCGTCCGCAGGGCGAGCCTGCCCTTAGACTCAGCGACAACATCTATGATCTTGTTGTCAGCCCCGACTCGAAATGGCTTGGGATTTCCACTAATGCAAATGAATATCTGCTCTATAATGTAGATAACCAGTATACAAACAAGATCACACCGACAAGCGAGGTATATGCGCTTGCGTTCACCGCGGACAGCGCGCACTTCATCACAGGCGGCACGGATGGCGATGTGCAACAATGGGATGTGAAAACAGGTAAGTTGGAAAGATCCCTAGTTCAATATGAATCGGGGGTAACAGCCCTGGCGGTTAACTCAAATTACCTAGCGGTTGCGTTGACGGATAAAATCTCGATCCTGGATATGAACAGCGGACAAGGCGTAACCGAAATTGAAGCGCTCGGAGATCATCAACTCCTGGCGTTCAACCCACAAGGCAAGCTCCTGACTGCGGCGGACGTATCCGGTCAAATTAAGATTTGGAAATTTGAAAACGCTGCATTCAGTTTGCTTCAGTCGATCAGCAAGGAACAGGCTGTTTCGATATCGTTCAACCCGCAGGGGAATTTGCTGGCGGTTGGCACAATTAATAACGTGTATCTGATCGACCCGATCACGGGCGAAGAGGTGGCGCGGATCCCGCATAAGGACAGTGTGAACAACGTATCCTTTTCACCAGATGGAAGCGTTCTGGCGACAGCCTCGCTCAAAGTGGTTCAATTCTGGGATGTCGCAAAATTACAAAACATCGAAACAGCCGACCTCATTCAAGCGGCTTGCGCGCGCTTGATCCAAAACTTCAGCGCATCACAATGGAACGCTTTGTTTGGAAATGAGGAGTACCGAAAGTTGTGTAAGAATTTGCCTGTGCCGTGAACAGCGACCGCGCCCCTTGCTGGGGCGGTGGTCAACGGACAGGGGGCAATTCGCGCCAAAAAATTGGATCAACGTTGACAGGATCGGAAAGATTTTCTAAAATACAATAATGCCACACCAAGTTACGCTTGCGGCTATTCGTATGAACGCTGCGCCCGCTAATGTGGAGGCGCGCCTTGAGCGTACTGAGTCGCTAATCGCAAGCGCCGCTGCTCACGGTACGCAGATTGCCGTTCTGCCTGAGTTGTTCAACACCGGATATGAATATACACTGAATAATTACTCGCTTGCCGAGCGAATGGACGGTAAAACCGTTTCGTGGTTAAAAGCAGCAGCTAAAAAACATAATATATACATCACTGGGACATTCTTGTTACGCGAGTCAGATGGCATTTACAACACCATGCTGCTCGTCGCGCCAGATGGGCGGACATGGCGATACGATAAATCATATCCCTGGGCATGGGAGCGCGCTTATTTTCGCCCACGTCGAAGTCCCATTCAAGTGGCAGAAACAGATTTCGGGAAGATAGGTATGCTCATCTGCTGGGATGTGGCTCATGCAAATTTATGGGCGCAATATGCAGGTAAAGTTGATTTGATGCTTGCCAGCAGTTGCCCACCGCTGGTGCATCAGATTGAATTTCATTTTGCGGATGGTCGCACCGTCAAATCAAGTGAGTTGGGAGCGATGATGCAAGCTGCCTACCGCAATGCCGACAAGACTTTTGGGGAATTGTTCCGAAATCAAGCGCGCTGGCTGGGCGTGCCATCAGCCCAGGCGACGAGTGCAGGAAAATTTCAAACGGGATTGCCGCGACCTAAAATCTCTCTTGCCGCTCTATTTGGCGCGCGCCCGGATTTGTGGAAATATATTTCGCAAGCCGCGCAAGTGAAAGTTTCGTCTGGGTATTTTAATGATACGTTCATTGCCAACGCGCAAGGGGAGGTTCTAAATCAAACAAATCTGGATAATGATGATGTCGTCATTTCGATTGTGCAACTCAGTGACCAAACGCCCGTGCCCAATGAAAAACAACCAGAGTTTGGACTGCCGCCTCAAACTTATTTGGCAGATCGATTTTCAAATTCCTTACTGGAAAATTATTACAATAAGCATTGGAGGCGGGAGTAAAAAGCCCGCCGTCGCTGATTCTATCATCGACGGAAATGGTGGCTTTCACGCGTCAGCGGTTAGCAGCCAGCCGAATTTCATCTCACTGCCTACATCGCGAATGTCCGGCTCCCGGAATATTAGAAAGCCGGACTTCGCGTTTACGTTGAATGAATTAGTTGTGAGGTCCTTCGTCTGAGGTCTTGGCTGTCGTTTTCTCAACCACAACGGATTCACCCGGGGCACTGGGCGGTATCGTCGTGGTTTCTGTCTTAACCGTTGGAGCCAACCGACCAAAGTAACCCTTGGCGCTGTCCAGCGTATCCTTGCCTTGCTGCAAAATTCCAACCAGTGAGTGTACTGGATAGGATCCACTGCCAATAACCAAGCCAGTGATAAGCACATCGAACCGTGGTGGGACCGCATCAATACCCAACAATGCAAACATTTGCAGTTGACCGATTGCCGCAATGATGACGCCCAACATTAGACCGAGCACGATCGAGGCGGCTGATTTGGCGCTAATGTAGCTATCGGACGAAGTAACGCCATCAAGGTTGCTTTCGGCATCTGCCAGGCGTTTCTGCGCCAGAGTCATCATCTTGTTGGTGGACTCCATCTTGATCCGTATCGTATCAGTAATTTCTGAGACTG
>CAZIYY010000136.1:0-14425 GCA_964543585.1 uncultured Anaerolinea sp.
AACCAAATTCTAATCTCTGCATCAGAGTTTTTTCAATATACCTACCCCTGTGAGCGCGACCTCAGCCCAAAATTGGCGGCCTTGAAATTGGGAAACCTCTCCGCAGAGAATCAAAAGCGGGCTTTATCTGACGCCATTCTGGAAAAGATCGGCGAAGATGTTAATAACTACAAAGCCGCCGAGTTCATCCCCATATTTCAGGAAGCAATCGAAAATGGAAAGATCCTGCTTGTATTGGATGGGCTGGATGAAGTTCCGCAGGATTTGCGCGGACTCGTTCGGCAGGCGGTGGGCGCGTTGATTCAAATCCATCAAACGCATCAAATCGAAAGAATCATTATCACCTCACGCAGCCGTTCCTATACCGGACAGGCTGTCTTTCAAAACTTCCAATCCTATACCATCGCGCCGTTCGATGAAGAGAAGATCAGCCAGTTTGCCAGCGCATGGTACAACGAGCAACACCGTCTTGGACGAATCCAGGCAGACCAGGCTGATAAACGCGCCAATGACCTTGCAAGCGCGGCAAGCACATCGGACTTGATTGAAATGTCCAGCAACCCGATGATGCTTACAAGCATCGCCATCATTCACCAGAAAGATATTGGCCTGCCGCGCGAACGCGTGCGCTTATATCACTTGATCGTGGATGTGCTGATCAGCCGCTGGCAAAAATATAAGACGGGCGAGGAAGACTTTGCTCCTTCGGCAACCTTGGCGGGTTTTCTCAAAGATGACATCCGCCTGCGCGCCGCGCTGGAAGTTCTTGCTTATGAAACCCATCTTGCCGGGAATAAACCAAATAATAAAGGCGGGCAAATTGTAGAGCCAGACCTTTCGCGCAGTCATGCGCTTACTTTGCTTGAAAAATCAGAATATCTTGGCAGTCCTGCTCTGGCATCTGAATTTCTGGATTACGTAGACCAGCGCGCGGGACTGCTGGTAGGCAAAGGCGGCGAACTGGAACGCCCAACATCCTACAGTTTTCCTCATCGCACCATTCAGGAATATCTGGCGGGATGTTATTTGATCGGGAAACGCGAGCGCGGGCGTGAATTTTATAACCATGCGGTAGAAGGAGATTTTTGGAGTCTCGCGGCTTTAATGGGAGCGGAGGAACTCTTTTATAACCGCCGCAGTACCGACGCACTGCTCGATCTTGCTTATGTTCTCTGCCCTGCCGACCCTCCAAAAAATGAACAGGATGAACGTTCGTTGCTCTGGTCTGGGCAAATTGCCAATATCGTTGGAAACGAAACCATCCAGCGCGACACGGGCAATCCATCAGGAGGAAATGCCTATTTGCAACGGCTGATTCCTCGCACACTAAACTTACTTGAAAGCCGCCTCACCCCGCGCGAACGCGTCGAAGCCGGTGACACCCTCGCCCGCCTCGGCGACCCGCGCGTTGGCGTAATTACAGATTTCCTCTTCTGCGAAATCCCTGCGGGACCCTTCCTGATGGGCAATACAAAAGAAACGGATTCCATGTCCTATGATGACGAAGTTCCTCAAATTACATACAACAAGATCAAGTCCAATTACTATATCTCACGTTACCTCATTACCAACTCTCAATTCGATCTTTTTGTTGATGATCCCGCAGGCTATGCAAACGAACAATGGTATACAGATACGGGAAAGAAATGGCGAAAAGGAGCAAAGCAAGAGAAACCGCGCAAGCAGGGCGGCGCGTTCGACCTGCCCAACCATCCCGTTGTGAATGTTACATGGTATGAATCTGTTGCCTTCGCGCGCTGGTTAACCAACGAACTTCGAAATGGAAACGCAAAGTTGAAGATATGGGATAAAGACAGTCTCAGGGAAGTTCCAATTGATTTCACAAAATGGGAGGTCCGATTGCCAAGTGAGGCGGAATGGGAAAAAGCCGCGCGCGGCACACAGGGCTTACGTTATCCTTGGGGAAATGAAATTACACCCAATCATGCAAATTATTCTGATACGAACATTGGCTCCACCAGCGCTGTCGGCGCGTTTCCTTTGGGAATGAGTGAGTATGGTTTGCTCGATATGAGCGGAAACGTTTGGGAATGGTGCGCCACACAATGGACGGAAGACGGCTATAAGAGTTATGATAAAAACGAAAAAAATAATTTGGAAGGAGATGTCCTCCGTGTGCTGCGCGGCGGCGCGTTCCGCTATCTTGAGTGGTCCCTCCGCTGTGCGTGTCGCCTCAACGACTTCCCGTACTTCACGCGCCTGCGCAGCCTCATCGGTTTTCGTGTTGTGGTGGTGGCGTCCCCTATTTCTCTTCCTCGTTCTGGTTCCTGAGTTCTGTGTTTCTGGATCCTGAATCCCTCCCGCCGCAAGGCGGGAATTTTTTAAATTCTTACGCAGAACGTCCCGAAGGTTTCCTGGAAAAACCTTGTTGGGAAATTCAAACCTTCGGGACGGTGCGTAACATCAGTTTTTAAAATTTTTGGAGGCGCCATGAAAGAATCACCTATATTCACAAAAACATTCGACCTGCTGGCATGGCTTTTACCCGCCACACTGAAATTTCCTCGTGAACATCGTTTTGTTCTCGCGCAGCGGGTGCAAAATTCCGCTTTCAACTTTTACGAATCAATTACTGCGGCATCATTAAGCAAACAACCAGAACCATATTTGCAGCAGGCAGATATTGACTTGCAAAGATTAAGATTGTACCTGCGGCTTTGCCAGCGTCTGCGATTCTTCAACAAGGGCCAGTACGAACACGTATCCCTAATGATGGAAGAAATCGGAAAACTGCTTGGCGGTTGGCGTAAAAAGAGAAGCGGCATATAATTTCAATGCCAGTGCATTCTGGCGGGGCAAGCCGAAAACGTCATCCGTGTGCTGCGCGGCGGCGCGTTCAACAATAATGAGAGGAACCTCCGCTGTGCGTATCGCAACAACAACAACCCGAACAACACGCGCAAGCGCAACAACATCGGTTTTCGTGTTGTGGTAGTGGCGTCCCATGCTTCTCGGTTTAAAAGCAATCAGGCATCTTGCGCCTGTCTGCTTAGGTCGGAAATGCTGTTCATTTACGGATGACAGCCGAGACCGAAATAAAAAGAGAAATAGCGCGGCTGTGTCCTGGCTGATTCCCCCTCTCCTTCGGGAGAGGGCTGGGGTGAGGGATCAGGCAAATATAGAAGAGCCCCGCCTCCTGGTCCTCAGGGCTTGAGACGGGGCAAGAGTAAAACGTCCCGAAGGTTTCTCCGCAAAATACATTTGATTCGCCCAAACCTTCGGGACGGTGATTAACATTTTTGATTTTCAAGTTTCATCAGGCTCTGTCATTTCATGTATCAACAGTTATGCGCGTGGGAAAACCTTCTGCTCGCATATCGCAAAGCCAGCAAAGGCAAACGCGGCTTGCCCAACGTCGCTTCATTTGAATACAAACTGGAAGATAACCTCCTGCAACTTCAACGCGAATTACAGGATCGAACCTACGAGCCCGGGGCATATCACAGTTTTTACATCCACGACCCCAAGAAACGCCTGATCTCCGCCGCGCCCTTCCGCGACCGCGTGGTTCATCATGCCTTGTGCAATATCATCGAACCCATCTTCGAAAGATCATTCATCTTCGATTCGTATGCCAATCGGATCGGCAAAGGCACACACAAAGCCCTCGACCGCGCCACCCAATACGCGCGGCGTTTTCGATATGTCTTAACCTGTGACATTCGCCAGTTCTTTCCGAGCATTGACCATGAAATTTTAGAGGATGTCATTGCGAGCGTTCTTCGCGAAGCAATCCCCAACACTCGAGAGGCAGATTGCTTCGACCTTCGGTCTCGCAATGACATCATTGAGTTGATTCAAAAAATCCTGCAAAGCGGCATCGGCGTTTTGTCTGAGGAATACGAAATGGTTTATTTTCCAAACGACAACCCTTCGACACCTTCGGCAGGGCAGGGCTTGTTTGCTGTTCATCGCCCGCGCGGTCTGCCCATCGGCAATCTCACCAGCCAGTTCTGGGCAAACTGTTATCTCAACCCGTTCGATCATTTCATAAAACGTGAGTTGCAATGCAAAGGCTACGTCCGTTACGTGGATGATTTTCTGTTGTTCTCGAACGACAAAAGCGAATTGCTTGAATGGCGCAAAGCGCTCATCCATCGGCTGATGGATTTTCGTCTCACACTGCATGAAGACAAGGCGCAGGCGCGGCCCGTCGCGGAAGGAATCCCTTTTCTTGGCTTTCATATTTTCCCTGATCATCGCAGATTGAAACGCCGCAGGGGAATCGCATTTCAACAAAAATATGGACAGATGCTGCGCGGCAATGCAAACGGAAAAATTTCACGCGCACAAATCACTGCCTCCATTCAAGGCTGGGTCAATCACGTCCGTTACGGGAACACCTGGGGCTTGCGCCGCTCCATTCTCACCAATTCCTAATTACCTTACGCCTTCTTCTATTAACGCTTTTATGGTTAAATCAATCCACATGTTCCCAGGCACTGGAGTGTTCAATGACCCTTCCAACTAAGATCACAGTCATCGGCGCGGGTTCTGCGTCTTTCGGCGAAAACACGTTATCCGCCATCATGCGCTCGAAGAAGCTGCGCGGCTCCACCCTGGCGCTGGTGGATCGAAACGCGGAGAGTTTGGATATCGTCCATCGTTTGGCCGAGCGCCTCAACCGTGAATGGAAATCAGACATGAATATTACAGCCCATTCAAATCATGCTGAGGCGCTCGCAGGCTCGGACTTCGTCATCAACGCGATTGAGGTTGGCCCGCGCGAAGGGCTGTGGAAAAAAGATTTCGAGATCCCGATTAAATATGGCGTGCGCCAGCCATACGCAGAGAACAGCGGACCCGGCGGCTTCGCGCACGCGGCGCGCAACGTCGGACCCATTATACAAATCGCGCGCGATATGGAACAGGCTTGCCCCGACGCGTGGTTCGTCAATTTCACGAATCCAATGATCCGCATCTGCGACGCGGTCAATCGTCACAGCAGAATCAAGGCGGTCGGGTTGTGTCATCAAATTTATGCCGGGTATTGTATGGCGGGCGTCGCGCTCGCAAAAGACCTGGGCATCGAAGTGCCGCAGGAACTAACGGGCATGCACGCCGCGGTGGATCAACATGTTGCGCAACATCGCGTCAGAGCACAGATCGTGCCGCTGGTGGATATTCGCGCGGCGGGATTGAATCACTTCACCTGGATTCTTTCCATCCATGACCGTCGCACAGGCGAAGACCTTTATCCGCTATTTAGAAAACGCTTCTTCGAACTGGACACGAAATTTGAACCGCTGACGAGGGACGTTTTCTCAGCCTTTGGTTTATTCCCCGTCCCGGGCGACACGCACTTATGCGAGTATCTGCCCTGGATGAGTGACGCGCAAACAAAGCCCTGGGAGAAATACGATATTAAACTTTATGATTGGGATTTGTTTGCGGGATTTCGCGACTTTGAACTCGACCGCCTGAACGAAATGGCAAACGGTGATGCAACCATCGAAGGCTTGCTCGATACGGATAGTGAAGGCGCGCTCGAAATAGTGGAGAACATCGCCGGCGCGGGCAATCATTATCATCTCGCCGCGAACCTTCCCAACCTTGGGCAAATTGCCAATTTGCCCTACGGCGCAACCGTTGAAACACCTGTGCATGTAAACGGCGCAGGGATTCAACCTGCGCACATGGGCGCGTTGCCCGAACCCATCGCAGAATTATGCCGAAGAGAAATAACCACTGCGCAATTATGTGTGGACGCCGCTGTTGAGGGCAATCGCGAGAAAGCCCTGCAATGTCTCCTGCTCGACCCTGTGATTACGGACATTGAAGTTGCAAATAAAATCTTGGATGATTATCTAACGAGTTACAAGGAACACCTGCCACAGTTTTGGAAATAGCCTCACCTCTGGAGTCCAGAGTTAAACCCGTGATCTACTGAATTTCATTGGACGAGGGAAGACGAGGAGCGCGTTATGGAACACAATCACGATCATGACCACGAGCATGACGACAAACACGAACATGGCCAATCCACGAATCCCGTTATCGAATGGTTCCAGCATACCTTCACGCCTCACAGCCACGGACATCAAAGCGCCGCGCTGGATGCAGCGCTGGCAACAGACCGCGGTATCTGGGCGGTAAAGGTTTCACTTGTCGCGTTACTGCTCACCGCCGCGTTTCAAGTGGTAATTGTAGTAATCAGCGGAAGCGTTGCCCTGCTGGCAGATACCATTCATAATTTTTCGGACGCGCTGACTGCGATCCCATTGGGACTGGCATTCACCCTCTCACGCCGCGCCCGCAACTCACGTTATACCTATGGATATGGCAGAGCAGAAGATATTGCAGGTGTGATCATCGTGTTGATGATCTTGTTCAGCGCTGTCGAAGCAATTTATCAATCCATACTAAAGATCGCAGATCCTCAACCTATCACAAATATTGGATGGGTTGCAGTCGCGGGAGCGATTGGCTTTCTAGGCAATGAACTGGTCGCGATCTTTCGTATTCGCATCGGCAGGCAGATCGGTTCCGTGGCGCTGGTCGCAGATGGCAATCACGCGCGCACCGATGGCTTCACATCACTGGCTGTTTTGGCGGGAGCGGTCGGCGTGTGGCTTGGTTACCCTTTGCTCGATCCAATTATAGGCTTGGGAATCGGAGCCACCATTCTTGTCATCGTTTGGAACTCGGCGCGTGACATATACTATCGCATCATGGACGCGGTTGATCCTGAAATCCCTGCGTTGGTGCAAAAGATTGCTTCATCCGCAAACGGCGTGATGGACGCGCATGATGTGACCGTCCGCTGGGTGGGACATCGCCAGCGCGCTGAATTTCACATCACTGTGGACTGCCAGATGCTCACCTGTCAGAGCCACAAGATCGCGGAGGGCATTCGGCACGATTTATTTCACGCCATGCCCGCGCTGGTGGATGCAACCGTTCACGTTGACCCGTGCGAATGTGAGCATTGCGGCGATACGCATATCTCACAACATGATCCCGCTCTCCCCTTGAGAAAATAGATGTAGAGAGCGAGATCATCTCGCGCCCGCTACAGATTGACGACTGCCGCTTCGCCCTAGCCCATAACTGGTCATTCCAAAATGAACATCATCTCCCTCACGCGTGAACATGAACGCCTCCTTCGAGAAGCCGCGCAATTAATAGTGGACGCGTTCCGCGAACACTGGCACGACGCTTGGCCCACGTTTGAAGATGGCTTGAAAGAAATTAATGAGATGCTCGAACCAGAACGCATCTGCCGCGCGGCTGTGGACGACCAGGGCAACTTGCTGGGAATCATCGGCGGCATTCGGCAATATGACGGTCACGTGTGGGAACTGCATCCGCTTGCCGTTCAACCCAATCTGCAAGGACAAGGCATTGGCAGTGCGCTGGTTGAAGACTTTGAAGAACAGGTCCGGATACGCGGAGGCTTGACGATAACTCTCGGCACCGATGATGACGATAATATGACTTCGTTATCAGGCCTTGACTTGTATGAAAACCTTTGGGATCAAATAAAGAACATCCGCAACTTGAAGAATCATCCGTTTACGTTTTATCAAAAAATGGGATATGTCATCATTGGCGTGATGCCGGACGCAAACGGAATCGGCAAGCCTGATATCTTGATGTCGAAGCGGGTGGGAAAAGCCGGATGAATATTATCCTGCTGGTCAGGATCAATGACAGCCGACAATCTGATAGATTTCAGTATCTGGCATGGATAGCAAAGGTTTGTACCAGTCGGGATGCGATCTTAATAATGATGCATCAAACGTGTCCCCGATTTCTCCAATATAAATATAGCTGATCTCCAGTTCACAAAGCGTATCCAATATATTTTGCTGGCCGAAATCGGTATCATACAGCAAAGGAAATGTAACCCTGTCTGTCAAAGGCGTAATCCAGGCTCCTGCATCCGCGGGGGCGTAGCCCTGGAACGAGTTTGATGCTGTGATCAGCAATTCAGTGGATGAGATCAGGACGCGCGCCTTCAGCGGGAGATTTTTGTCCATCCAGTCAATGGCTGTCAAATCGTCCGCGCCTGCGATGTCACAGCAGTCTGAAGGGTAAACACTGTAATTGAAAAGGGCATTGATTAAGACCAACCCAATGAATACAATGCCGATATTTCTTCCCCACAAAAAATTACGCGGTCCCAGCCGCACTTGCGCCGAGCGTAGAACTTGCTCCAAGCCCGCCAGCCCCAAGCCGCCGAGTAAGGATAAAGGGAGATACAGGATCAGCTCAACGAAGGGCCTGTCCAGCAGGGTCAGGTCAGCATAGCCTGGTATTAATTCCATCACCGGTATAAAAAGATTGCAAAGTAAAAGGAATATCGCAAGGATACTGGAGAATGTCAAGCGCGGATAAGCCTTTTGAGCGAAGATGGATAAAAACAACACAATGGATGTGACCACAAAGCCTTTCGCGCCATACGGGTCAAAAAGCGGATAAAGTATGTCCTGTGTTTGTATATAGATAACTTCCAATATGATCCCGATGATAGCAATGGAGAAAACGAAATATTTAGGCAGTTTGGAAAGGTTCTGCCACCATGCCGCCGTTGCCCAAGCCAGGATGGCGATCCCGAAGATAACAAGCGACCTGCTATGGGTAAAACCAGATACCAGGATGCCTGCTCCGAGCATTACATAAAGCGCCCATTGCTTTCGCGAGGATAGGGTATTCCTGCTCTGAAGGCAGAGGTAAGTCATGCTCAAAACAAACTGGATGAGAGCCAGGCTGGTCAGCGCGGGATATTTTCCCCAGTTAACGGCATAGGCAGGCATATACCATCCGAAGGCGGATAGTATAACGGCGAATATCCCGGCGCTGTTCGATTTGGTCTCACGCTTAAGGATAAAAAAAATTGACAGCGGCGTAACAGCCAGGATCATTTGGCCCAAAATCAACATGGTCTTTATGATCTCCGCGCGCATGGCGGAGCTTATGAATCCGGCGAGGAGATGAAAACCCAGGTGATAATAGCTTGTTGTCGGCCATTTGAATGACATGGCCGCGTTCGAGGTCACTGGATCCCCCATTAGATTCTTTATGATCCGGTAGTGTTCGGCTGAGTCGAAGTATAGAGGAAGGATTGCCTGGGAAACGAATGCCAGCCGCAGAAGGATGGATGTTCCAAACAATAAGAGCAATCCCCATAATATTGTTTTTGAATCATGCAAAGGTTCTTTTTTGAATCGGTAAAAAAGCAGAAGGGCGAAAAAAGCAATGGGAGTTGCGGCGATCAAAGGGTCAAAACGAGGCGTTTGGAAAATTCCCCATAGAAACCAAAGCAGGGATACCAGTGAAATCGGCAATATCCATCCCGCCGCCGCGAGCGAATAATATTCACTTGGCGTCAACCCGTCGCCGAAAATCATTTTAATTGCAGAGTAGACCAGAAACTGGCACAGGAGCATGATGCACAGTATCCCGAATACCAATTGCCAGTTATCCTCCAGGATAGCAAAACCATCCAATAATGTTTTCATTAATTATTCATGGATATGATGGATTGGAATAGGATGGATTGGGATAAGATGGGCTGGAAGTCGATGGAGGCGGGGTTGGCGGACGAGGGGTGGATTTAGTTGGGGCGGCTGTCTCTATGACCAAGCCCTGGGTGGGAGAGGCAGTCGGCTCGTCGCTCGAAGTTGGCAATGCAAACTCCGGTGTTGCCAACGCCAGGCCAATGATCGCAAAACTTCCTTCTGCAAGTAGGGTGTCCTCATTTTTTGAAATGATCATAAACTGCAAGACTTGCCCGGGACGCATTTCATCGCCAGTACAGTAAACGTTGGCTGGAAACTTCTCAGCCTTTTGACACTCATATATACTCTCATCCTTACTTTGCCTGATCTTTAGATAGAACGAGGGGAAGGAAGGACCGGGAGTAAGAACGTTGACCAGCATGTTTCTGTCCGAGTCGAGGCTGAAGGATACAATACAAGGCTTGATATCACTCGAACTACAATACGCCAACTTCGACACAGGCGACCTGTGGTTTGCCTGTGGCTGTCCCATTCTCCATTTAACAAAAACGATGAGAATAACAAGAGCGGCGAGTATGGCGAATCCTGCGATCAAGCGCTTGCGATTCACACTATCCTCTTTTGAAACAGATACAACTGCAGAAGCCACGAGAAATGTCATTCACGGTGGAGGAATTTTACCTTATGATACGCTTTGGACAAGTCATTACTCATCTACGGCGGACAGACTGCTCTCAGAGTCTGAATTACATCCTGATCGTCAACCTGATATACAATTGCGCCAAAGCCCTCCCATTTTTGGATATCTACAACGACTTCCAGAGCCCCATCCTGATTCAAGTCTATGAAATTTGCGAGCGAATAGGTAGGCGGGAATGTTATTTCGATTTCCTGCGAATGATAGACATCGCCCACGATGGGGAGCGTCACCGCCTCATTGCCCGCGACCTTTCGCATGAGGATGATCGAATAATCGCCGGCTTTCGTTGTATGCTGTGATTCGTCCAGGTGAGTCGCAGTGATGAATATCTCATCCACGCCATCGCCCTCGATATCGACGCAGAACACGCGCAGGACGTCAAGTTCAGGCGCCGAAATTCCCTCTGCCGTCAGCCAGTCAATGACGGCCTGTTCATAGAATTCATTGTCTGCTGGAAGTTCCTCGACATCCCGTTGTAAAA
The DNA here is from genome assembly GCA_964543585.1 of uncultured Anaerolinea sp. Classification (GTDB taxonomy): domain Bacteria; phylum Chloroflexota; class Anaerolineae; order Anaerolineales; family Villigracilaceae; genus Defluviilinea. The sequence continues at coordinate 10,667 of CAZIYY010000136.1, forward strand.
CCTGCCACCCTTGAGCAACGCCAACCATGCCAGCCCCTTCGATGGTTGCATCTGTTCCGACAAAATAACTTTTACATGTTGGGGAAAACTCGGGAGCATTACCAGCCATTTGAATATTTCCGTTTGGGAATGGGTGAATGTCATATTCCAACGGTCCTGCAAAACGCGTGACAGTGATATCGGGTGAAAGCCACACGGCCCCTTGCGCGCCGCCAAGCAAAATGAAACTCGTCTTATCAAAATTTCCCCCATATAAAATGGGTGAAAAATTCAGAGGGGCGGATGTTGGCGCATCTGTGGGAATTGGAGTCAATGTTGATGCGGCAATTGGCAATTGAGTTGAAGTGGAAATTGATCCCACCTCCACAGTTGGCGCAGAAGTAGAAGAGGACGCGCCGCAAGCGCTTATCAGTAGCAATACAGATACAAAGAAGAAAAAGTGGATCGTTTTCATATAACCTCCTGAATAGAGACGGAAAAAGTCAATTCTTGTTCCCTATACTTTTGTATTAACTCTCCTTAAGCAATCTGCTCAAAGGCGGTCTACCCATACGGGTACGATGTGCGACCGTCGTATTCTTCATAGAGGCCGCAGGGTCAAAGACCCTGCGGAAGGATAAAGTGTGTAAGGTGACGCATTAAAACAAGAACAGGACAGTCCAAGGACCACCCCGCAGCATTGGATGAAATGTTAATCGTTTGGATCAACACGCGAATCGGAATGACAATCGTGAGTCCTGCCCGGGTTATCAGCTTGCGGCATATAACTTTGCAGTTCCTGGGTTGAACCCCGATGGTGACTTAGATCGGGCATTAAGCCGGCATCAACGTGGACTTGACCACTCTTTGTCCCGGCATTTAACGATGCGCCCTGCGCACTGGTGAATACCCCTGCGATCACGACCAGAGTTATCAACACGGCAAAAACAACGCGAGTATTTAGCTTGGACATGAGTTTCTTCCTTTCTAATCTGTTTTGCATAATTGGAGCGGGCTTTCTAGTTCGTATGCAGATGAAAAGCCCAGGCTGTTATGTGTGTATCGGCTGCAACTTAGATACCCCGCTTGAAACAACGAGAAAATTATACCCACTTGCGTCCGATTTGGCAATAATCAGATTCACGAATAAGGTTCTTGATGCAGTGAGGCGGAGCGCGCATGAAGGCAGGCGGCAGTGTGACCAAACAGGCTCAAGCCACTGTCCCGGCGCGGGGAACAAACTCATCTGCATACTTTTAGCGCGCCCATCGAATGTGCTATACTCCAAGTATTGGCGCGTGGTATTATTTGCAAAGGAATTTTATGGCGCTGCATCAGGAACAAGACCGCACAAAAGCCCTACTTGAACTTCTTTATCACGTCAGCCGCGAAGTAGCCACCGCGCTGGATCTGCGTACTGTGCTTCAACGTGTTTTGTATGAAGCCATTCAGAACGTGGGCGGCGAACGCTGTAGTGTTATCGTGCTAGACGAGGCGGGCAAAGCCGTGGATGCGACCATCGTATATGGCACACAGGTGCATGAGCATACCACCCAGCAACTGCGTGATACGATGGAACACGGCCTGGCGGGCTGGGTCACTCGCAATCGCAAAGGCGCGCTGATCCTTGATACCAGCAAGGATGAACGCTGGTTGATGCGCCCCGATGATGCTGTTGACAGGTCGGGCGCGAAATCGGCGATTTGCGTTCCGTTACAGGCGCGCGAAAACCTGGTGGGTGTGCTCACACTTGTCCATCCAAAGCCCAACGCATTTTCAGAAGAACAGCTTGACTTGATGCAGGCGATTGCCGACCAGGCGGGCGTTGCCATTCTCAACGCGCGGCTTTATACCGAGAGTCAGCGCCAGGCGCGCGTGATGACCGCGCTGGCTGAGGGCGCAGCTGCGATGAACGCGTCGCTTCGCATGGAGGACGTTTATCAGCGCACCCTGATTCAAATGATGCAGGCTTTGCAGGTGGAAACAGTGGCGCTAGGCATGATCGATGGCGAGCACCTTGTCTTCCGCGCGGCGGCGGGGCATAACGCAGGGAATATCCTTGGGCGCAAGATCACGCTCGGCGAAGGGATCGCCGGATATGCGGCGCGCGAGGGACGCGGCGTGGTGGTGGCAGACGTTAGCCAGGATAAGCATTACGGCGACGCGGACAAGTTCGGGGGAGTCGAGATGCGGGCGGTTGTCGTCGCGCCGATCCAATCCCAGGGACGCGTGATCGGCATTCTCGAAGCGATCAATCCCGTTGCCAAGTCCTTTGATCCCGATGCATTGCTAGTGATGACCGGTATCGGCGGGCTGGCGGGAACGTCGATCCAAAACGCGCAGTTGTTCGAGCGATTGCAAGCCGCGCACCAGCGTTATCGCGAGTTGTTCGACGACAGCATTGACCCAATGTTGATCACGGATTGGGAGGGACGCATTCTCGAAGCCAACCGCCAGGCGGTTTTGCTTAGCGGTTATACCGATGAGGCTCTGCATGCCCTCTCGATTGACCAGCTTCATGAAGTGAATTGGAATAAGACGGGGATGGAGTTCGAAACCCTGCGTGAGAATCGCACCTGTTCCTATGAGTCTTCCCTGCGCAAGCAGGACGAATCTCATTCCCCGATTGAAGTTCATGCGCGCCGTGTCGAGTTTGATGAGACCGATTCGATCCAGTGGATCCTGCGTGATATCGCTGAACGCAAGGAGCTGGATGGATTGCGCGAAGACCTGACAGCCATGATCTATCACGACCTGCGCTCGCCATTGGGAAATATCGTCTCAAGTTTAGATGTGCTTTACAGTATGGTGCCCGAGGATGACAAAGAAACAGTCCTTACCATCCTGAAGATTGCAGAGAACTCAACCGACCGCATCCAACGCCTGGTCAGCTCACTGCTGGATGTGAACCGTCTCGAGTCCGGTCAGCCTGTGGCGGACCAGAAGGCCGTTGATCCGCTCCTGCTGATCAGGAACGCGGTTCGCGACGTGGAGCCGGTTGCAAGAGGACGACGCCAAAAATTCGTTATGGACCTGCCAAAGGAACTTCCATCCATTTGGGTGGATGGAGACATGGCGCGCCGCGTGTTGATCAATTTGATGGAGAACGCAAGCAAGTTTACTCAGACGGATGGCGAACTGGGAGTGGGAGCGCGGCAGGAGGACGCCTGGGTGCATCTGTGGGTGAAGGATAACGGCGCGGGAATTCCCTCCGCGGAGCAGGAGCGCATCTTCGATAAGTTCACGCGTTTACGCGGCACCAGCAAGGCAGGTGGGCTTGGAATCGGTCTGGCGTTCTGCCGACTGGCTGTGCTGGGACATGGCGGAAAGATCTGGGTGGAGAGCGAGGCGGGCCAGGGCGCGACGTTCCATTTTACTTTCCCCATAACGACTGAGGAACAGTTGGCTGATCGCGCGCCTGAATGATGGCAAGTACCGAGCGATACGGAAGGCGGGATTACAATTTTTATGAATTCAAGTTAGTGAATAACTACTCTGCCAATTACATAAATAAAAAGCAGGCACGAGTGAATAACCTGTGCCTGCTTTTATTACTGATCTTTCAGTTACTTCAAAACTTCACGATCTTATGTAACTTCAGGTTACGGCGCTCCGAACCTCAATTGTTCATCGAGCGTGACGTTGTTGTAGGCTGGCAACAGGTAGGTATCGGATAACTGTGTGCCGGGCAAACCCATCATCTGGGCAAAACTCTCCACGATGTTATTCACGATCAAAGCGTCGCGCAATGCCGCGATGATCTTCACTCCGCCCGAACTC
>CAZIYY010000137.1:0-14406 GCA_964543585.1 uncultured Anaerolinea sp.
CCCTAATTTTACCGGGCGGCGAGGGAATTAACTTCAGAAGCGACATCATGGTCACACTCTTGCCGCATCCGCTTTCCCCGACTATCCCCAGCGTTTCCCCTTCCTTCAAGCCGAAGGAAACACCATTCACCGCGTGGACAACCCCGGCAGGGGTCTTAAACACTGTTTCCAATCCTTGCACATCAAGTATAAAGTCAGGCATCGGCTTAAACCTTTGTTGATTTAAAAATGCTCTATTTCTATTTGAGGCACGGTATTCGCGGTACTCAAATTTGGAGGATTTATGAAATGTGTATAAAAAAGCGTAATCTACTGATACCTATTCGGGGCATCGAATTGAAAGATATTTCGATCTTGAACTTCGCCAAATCTTACGATTGCCCGGGTGAAAGCACATCCCCTGTCAGAGCGGTCTTTCGAGCCCTTGTAGTTAGTAGGAAGATGGACGAAGGCTTATCCAGGCGACCGACTGCAGATAGGTGAAAAATAGGGAAAATCTTATTTAGACCACCGACTGGAGATGGGGAAAAAATTCATAAAAAAACCGTCTGGAGAGGGGTCGAAAAACCCATCACGATTTCCCACTTTCTGCTATAAATGATGCAATCTGATATGTGGTCTGCGTTTTTCTTCTTTGCAAAAGTTTGAGAAGGACCATTGGTTAAATATGATATCTTTTCGAAAGTGGACTCTCCTGTGCGTGGTCATCCTAAGCGCCTGTAAAGTTGCCCCTCCATCGAACACACAGGTTCCAAGTTTGGTGATTTCTGATCCCGCCCGGACTCCCTGGATCAATACCTTTCCCCCGCTAAAAAACAACGGCGCCGCGTTGCGCTTTGCGCATTACGGACTGGAGGAGGGTCTGTCACAGAGTTCCGCCCGGGTTCTCTTCCAGGACAATCTCGGCTTTCTGTGGATAGGCACGGAGGATGGTCTAAATCGCTTTGATGGATATTCCTTCAAAGTATTCAGGCCCAACCCCAACGATCCCTATGCCTTAAACGGCGGTGAAACATTTTCGATCACCCAGGGCGTTGATGGCGCGATATGGGTCGGTACGTATGCCGGCTTAAACCGGTACGACCCGGTAACTGGGAAATTTATTCATTGGGTGCACGACGATAACGATCCTGATAGCCTGATTAATGACATCGTACTGGCGATCCATCAAGACCCGAAAGACATACTGTGGATTGGCACTTACAAGGGCCTGGATCAATTCGATCCTGCAACAGGAAAATTTACGCATCTAACCCTGCCCGACGACCCATCAGAGGGGGGTAATGTCTACTCGATCAGCGCCCTCTACGAAGATGAACATGGCATACTCTGGGTGGGAACAGACCATGGACTCATTAGCTATGAGATGGGAGGGCGAAAATTCCAACTTTATCAAAACAAAAACGGAGACGACAATTCCATCAGCTTCAATGAAGTATCTTCCATCAGCGAAGATCAAAACGGCATGCTTTGGATCGGAACCCATCTGGGCTTGAACAGGCTTGATCCATCCACCGGGGAGTTTACGCGTTTCATCCATTCCAATTCGAACCCCGCCAGCCTGGTGGATGATTTTGTGCGGGCCGTCTATATTGATCGTGCCGGTCAGTTATGGGTTGGGACAAGAAACGGCTTGGATCGCTTCGATCCGGCGAATCAGCACTTCATTCACTATCAGAACGATTCAACGGATCCTGCCAGCCTGAGCGACAACAATATTTTTTCCGTTTACGAAGACCGTGGCGGGATGCTGTGGGTCGGCACGTTTGGCGGCGGGTTGAATCTGCGCGATCGCAGCCAGGATCAGTTTGCGTATTATCATCGTGTCAATGCAGACCCTCAAAGCCTGAGCGGTGACATCATCTTTCCGATCCTTCCCTCGCCTGGAGGGAAAATCTGGATCGGCACCTACGGCGCGGGCTTGAACCTTTTCGACCCTGCAACCGGTCAATCAGAACACTACCGCCGCGATCCTGCAAACCCGGACAGCCTACTCAGCGATACCATCCGGGCCCTATTCCGCGATAAGGATGGAACACTGTGGATCGGAACCAATCAAGGGTTGGATCGCCTCAATCCCGGCAGTTCGAAATTCATTCATTACGTTTCCAACGCCCAGGATCCAAAAAGCATCCCTTTTGGAACGGTCTACAAAATCTATCGGGATAGCCGGTCAATTTATTGGGTCGGCACATCCAAGGGCGTCCGTATCTTTAGCCCGACGACAGGTGAGTTCACCAGGATAGACGTGGGTCCCACCGCTTCAGCGGATCTTGCGGATGGTCCTGTAAGAGTGATCTACGAAGATCGGAGCGGAAAAATCTGGCTGGCGGCAGATACACACGGACTCTTTCGTTTGAATCCAGCGACCAGGCAATTGGAACAATATACATACGACCCCAAAGTCAGAACCAGCATAGGCAGTAATACGGTATTGGATTTGTACGAGGATACCCGCGGCGCGATCTGGGTCGCCGCTTTTCAGGGGGGCTTGAATCGTTATCTTCCCGAAGAAAATGCATTTGAGCAGTTTAGAACGGATCAGGGATTACCCAACGATGTGGTCTACGGCACCCTGGAGGATAAGGACGGAAATCTTTGGTTGAGTACAAATTTGGGAATTTCCAGGTTCGATCCTGTCACCGCCAGTTTTGAGAATTTCACCGTCAAAGACGGGTTACAGGGAAATGAGTTCAATGCTTCCGCCTTTGCCAGGGATGACAGAGGCAGGATGTATTTCGGTGGCATAAATGGCCTGACTGTTTTTGACCCGGCGGAGGTCAAAAAGAATTCCTATGTTCCTCCTGTCGTTCTTACTTCTTTGACTCTTCAGGATGGCAAGCCTGTTTCTCCAACTCAAACGGCAGAGACGTTTCAAGATGTGACGCTTTCATATCCGCAAAATTCCTTTGACCTGAGTTTTGCCGCGCTCAGTTTCTCGCAAATAGAAAAAAATCAGTATAAGTATATGCTGGAGGGATTTGACCGGAGTTGGCGCAGCGCCGGTTCGGACCATCGGGGCAGTTATACCAACCTCCCGGGCGGCGCTTATACTTTGTATATTCAGGCGGGTAATAGCGACGGGGTCTGGAACACGGAGGGAGTCGCCATAAAGATAACGGTCATTCCTCCGTTTTGGCAGACATGGCCCTTTCGTGGTTTGACTGGGATGGCGTTGATCGCCGCGGCAGTTCTGACACACAGGTGGCGGGTGCGCGGCATCCAGGCGCAAAAAATGGAACTGGAAAACATCATCCGTGAGCGCACGCAGGTATTGAAAAAACAAAACCTTGACCTGGAGGCTCTATACTCGGCAGATGAGAAAATGCTGCGTGTGCTAACCCAGGAAGAGGTTTTGCAGGCTCTGGTGGATGTAGCTGTAGATATTCTTCAGGCGGACAAGAGCGCAGTCTTTACGAAGGCTCCTGCCTGCGGCGAATACTCGGCGCTGGTCTGGCGCGGATTCAATCCAAAGACCATACACTCGGCGGACTTCGCAAGGAGTCAACAAACAATCATCTTGAAGGTTGCGGCTGGCGAACCGCTGATCATTCGCGATGCCATGAACGACCCGGAGTGGAAGAAGATGCAAGCCGACAGCGTCGGGATTATGTCAGCCGAGAATGTTCGCTCTCTCATGTACATCCCTATCAAGGTGCAGAACGCGGTTTTGGGTGTGTTCAATGTCTGTTCATCGCAACCAGAAGCTTTCGATGAAGATCGCCAGCGGTTGTTCGCATCCTTGGTTCAACGCGCTGCGCTTTCAATCGAGAACAGTCGTTTGTTTGATAAAACCAGGCACATGGCAATCCTGGATGAGCGCAATCGTCTCGCGCAGGAACTGCACGATAGCGCCAAACAGAAAGCCTTTGCGGCGCTGGCTCAATTGGGAGCGGCGAAAAAAAAGGCGAATAACAATCATGACAATGGGGCTGAACACCTTGTTGAGGCTGAGAGAATCGTCTCAGAGGTCATTCACGATTTAACGTTTGTCATTCAGGAGTCTTACCCCAGGGAATTAAAGGAAAAAGGTTTGGCAGCCTCAGTACGGGATTACGCTTATACCTGGGAGAGTCGATTTTCCATGCAGATGAATCTTTCAATCCTCGACGAGCGCAGGCTGCCCCTGCAAATCGAGCAGGTTCTTTATCGGATCGTCCAGGAAGGCTTGTCGAACATTGCGCGGCACAGTCAAGCCACACAGGCGCATGTCAGTATTGTGTATCAGGAGCGTGAGATTCAGATTCAGATTGGCGATAATGGCAAAGGACTCGATTTGTCGAGAACTTCAAGCGGACTGGGATTGCAATTGATCCATGAGCGCCTGGAAAGCATCGGAGGTCACGTCGATATCCAGAGTTGGCGCGGCGGCGGCACATGGTTAATGATCAAAGCCCCGGTTCAGGCGCACGATTAAGGAGCTGGCTATGAGTGAATTGATCAACGTAATCATCGTGGACGATCATGAGATCGTACGCAAGGGAATTCGGGCTTACCTGGAAAGCACGTCCGAATTCAGGGTCGTTGCCGAGGCCGCTTCCGGCAAGGAGGCGCTCAGGCTCGTAACAGAATTGGTTCCAGATGTAGTGCTGATGGATCTGATCATGCCGGGTATGGACGGCATCAAAACCACTCGTGAAATCAAGAGCATCAGTCCGCGCACCCAGATCGTGGTGTTGACCTCATTTCATGAGGATGTGCATATTTTTCCCGCATTGAAAGCGGGCGCGATCTCTTATATTCTCAAGGATGTCACGATGGATGAATTGGCCGATTCCCTTCAACGCGCTGCGCGGCGCGAAGTGAGTTTCCATTCTTTGGTAGCCGAGCGTATCCTGCGCAGTATCCGCGATGAGGATTCGGCGGACGGATTACTCTTCACCGAGCTAACCGAACGGGAACTTGAGGTCCTCAAACTCATTGCGAACGCACTGACTAACAGCCAGATCGCCGCGCATCTTTCAATCGGTGAATCTACCGTCAAGGGATACGTCAGCAACATCTTCAGCAAACTCCATTTGGGTGACCGCACGCAAGCTGCCGTCTACGCCTGGCAAAAAGGAATTGTGCAACGGGAGGAGTAATCTCATTGGTTGGTCACTCACATCATCCGAATCCGAGAGGACAGAAAATATGCAGATCCAACTAATCCGCAGCGCGACCTTGCGAATTGAATATGGCCAACATACTTTCGTCATTGATCCCTATCTCGCCGCGAAACATACACGACCATCCTTCGCAGGGATATCTCCCAATCCTCTGGTAGATTTGCCATGCTCACCTCTGGAGATCATAGCGGGAATCGAGATGGTCATCGTTTCACATTTACACTCGGACCATTTCGACCCCGCTGCGCAAGATTTGCTTCCCAAGAACACCCCAATCCTGTGTCAGCCCGAAGACGAGCAGACTATTTCTGCCAAAGGATTCCGTAACATCACGCCTGTAAAACAAGAAATCATCTGGGAAGGGATCACCATAAGCCGCACCCCGTGCGAACACGGCTCAGGAGAAGTCCTAAAGGAGATGGGAGACGCTTCAGGATTCCTTTTTCGTTCTCAAAACGAACCTGCCGTTTACTGGGCTGGAGATACCATCTGGTGTGAGGCTGTGGCCGGCGTCATTTCTCGATACCAACCTGACATTGTCATCACACACTCCTGCGGCGCTGTCTGGGGTCAACATGTTTTGATCGTCATGGATGCTGCCCAGACTGTAATCCTATGTCGCGCTGCTCCGAATAGCATCGTGATAGCCACACATATGGAGTCCCTCGATCATGCGACTGTCTCACGTCAGGCTTTGCGGGAATATGCAACAGCCAATGGGATTCGACCCGAGCAACTTCGTATTCCTTTAGACGGAGAGAGAATCGTGCTTTGAAAGCATTGTCGCAAAGAGGCAAAGATTTCTCCGATGTCTGAAGTGCCAAAGGAGAAAACTATGCGTTGGATGATTTTCATTCTGCTTCTGCTTGGAGTTCTATTTAGCCTGACCGCCATCGTTCCAGCGACTGCCGGGAACGCTGGATTGCTCTGGCCGTTCGCTGTTGACTCCAGACCTATTATCGGCTTCCTGGGTGAACAGCCGGGGCAGTCTAGCAATGTCGTAACCCCATTTCTCGCTGGAGTCGCCGGTTTGTTCTTTCTGGCTGCGCTCGTCGGTCTTTTCTGGGAAGCCGTTCCGACAAAATGGTGGCCTGCGCTCGTCACCGTGGCGACTCTCGCATCACTGCTACTCTACGTTTTATACTTTGGGGTTTGGATGCTCGCGCCCATTCTTCTGGATGCTGTTCTCCTGTGGGGCATCCTTACCAAACGCTGGTCGGCAGAGGTGGTTCGAATGCGGACACTGCACAATGTTTCCGACCGCATCCATCCATTAATGCATATCCCGGTTCCCTGGGTGTTTGTATTAACATATCTCGCTGGCGTCGGCTTGCAGTACCTTGTGCCACTTACCATCAATTCAACGGACATCATTCTAATCAGCCATATCGTCGGTGTTATTTTGCTTATCGGCGGCGTGCCGCTCGCCTTATGGAGCCTGGGAATATTCCGTGCGGCGCGCACCACAACTGTTCCTTTCGAAACAGCATCGAAGCTAGTCACTTGGGGTTCCTACCGGTTCAGCCGCAATCCGATGTACGTAAGTCTGGTACTGATTTATCTCGGCGAAGCCGGGCTTCAAGTACAAGTCTGGCCGCTTCTTTTAATGCCGTTAACGGTAGCCTATATCCACGGTACTGTGATTCCCGTGGAAGAAGCGCGGTTGCGGGAAGTTTTCGGAGATGCCTATAAACTGTATTGTGCGAGAGTGCGTCGCTGGGTATAGATGGGTTGGATTTTCAACGTGCTGATGGGTACTTAAACTTTCACCCCACGAGAAATGCGCCAACATGATATGTAACCGTTAGCGCTTCCGCGGCGGCTAGTGCTGGTCGTGGGGACTTTTCCTGATAAGAAAATCGAGAGGCCCTCCAGCGTACTGGGCTTCTTTGAGTAGAAACTCCAATATCACGCTCGAGAACTTTTTGTCAATCAACTAGCATAAGACCCTAATCTAATATGGATTTCATTGGTGAGATTGCCGCGCTTGCAACATCTTTTTTCTTCGCTTTGACGGCGATGATATTTACATCGACAGGACGCATGGTCGGTTCACAGGTAACGAATCGCATGCGACTTGTGTTTGCGTTGGTTTATCTTGTCATTCTAAATTTAATTCTCTTTCGCGAACCATTACCATTCTCCACCGAATCTTCACGCTGGATTTGGTTGAGTATTTCCGGGGTGATCGGACTTTCACTTGGCGACACGTTTTTCTTCCAATCACTCGTCTCGGTGGGACCGCGCCTTGGCAGTTTGTTGTTGAGTCTTGCCCCGATCTTCGGCTCGATCATCGCGTGGATGTTCTTCGGTGAGACTCTTACCCTCGTGCAGATCGCCGGTATCGTCCTTGCCCTGGCTGGAATCGGCTGGGTGGTCATGTCACATGAAGAGCCGCCCGATACACCGCATGGACATACAAAACGTGGCGTGCTCTTCGGCGTATTGGCAGGGCTTGGCCAGGCAGTTGGGCTAGTCCTCTCGAAGCAGGGGATGTTCGGAGATTTTTCACCATTCCAGGCTAATGTGATCCGCATGCTGGCAGCTGTGATTTTTACCTGGCTATGGACCACCTTTGAAGGCAAGGCTGGCGCAACAATGACAGCCTTACGCGAGAAACCACAGGTCATTCGCTTACTTGCGCTTGGCGCGCTGGTTGGACCGGTATTGGGTGTGTCATCTTCATTGCTTGCTGTACAACATTCAGAAATTGGCGTGGCAAGCACTTTGATGGCATTGCCACCGGTGATCATATTACCAATCAGTTACTTTGCATTCAAGGAAAAGATCGGCTGGCAGGCAATTGCTGGAACAATGCTTGCAATCGCAGGTGTTGCAATTTTATTCCTTGCGTAACAACGACAAAACTCAGTTCGATCGTCATATCCACGAAGACGAAGAATGGACTGAAGAGATGATGTAATCGAGTCAAAAATCATCTTTCAATTCCTACAGGGTCAAGGTAAGATTAAACGGCAGGATCAAAATATTTTCCAAGTGAGGAAGCAAGGATGATCAAGACTCCAATTCCAGCAGATAACGACAATTTATACATTCAACTGGGCGCCAGCGTACGCTACCGCCGCGTCTATATCGTGCAGTCGCTTTCACAACCCGTCAATGACAATTTGATGGAGTTGTTGATGATGCTCGATATTGCACGCGGAGCCGCAACTTCCGAAGTGCATGGTGATAGCCACACATATGGAGTCCCTCGATCATGCGACTGTCTCACGTCAGGCTCTGCGGGAATATGCAACAGCCAATGGGATTCGACCGGAGCAACTTCGTATTCCCTTAGACGGAGAGAGAATCGCGCTTTGAAAACATTGTCGCAACGAGGCAAAGATTTCTTTGATGTTTGCACAAATGACCATATCGAATTACTGCTCCTCAAGCTCAAAGGCTGAGTTTTATTTCCCGCAATTACACATCCCGTTTTGTGCCAGGCATCTACTTGTACAAGAGTAATATCAACCAATACACTCCCGCCGATAACAATGCGCTCGCAGGGATTGTGATCAACCAGGCTGTGATAATGTCTCCCGCCACGCTCCAGCGAACTTTGCTCACGCGTTCAGAGGAGCCAACCCCAATGATCGCCGAACTGACCACCTGTGACGTGCTCACCGGCACGCCGAAGAGAGACGCCCCAAGAATCACTACTGCAGAACTCAACTGCGTCGCAAAGCTATGCAAAGGTCGTATCTTATAAAACTTTCCACCCAAAGTGCGGATCAATCGCCAGCCGCCCAAGCTCGTCCCAAGCGCGATTGCCGCTGCGCTGACCGCGATCACCCAGGTCGGGACTTGAAACGCAGGCAGGACTCCGTCAATGACCAGACTCAGTGTAATGATTCCCATCGTTTTTTGCGCGTCGTTCGTTCCGTGACTGAACGCCATCGCCAGCGCAGTGACCAATTGTCCGCGTTTGAAAAATTCATTGATGCTCGGCGTCGCTCCCCGCGCTAAAAAATAGATGATGCGCGTGATCACAAAACCAAACAGAAAACCAATCAGCGGAGATGCAAACAAGGCGATTAACACTTTGTTCAAGCCGCCGAATTTAATGGCGCTCATGCCCGCACCCATCATCACCGCGCCGACCATGCCTCCGATCAGCGCATGAGACGAACTGCCTGGGATGCCGAAGAACCACGTAATGAGATTCCATATAATCGCGCCGACGAGGGAAGCCACGATCACGTTCAGCGTCAGCACATTGGATTGAACAATTTGGTCGCCAATCGTTTTCGCAACCACCACGCCGAACAGGAACGGACCCATGAATTCTGCAACAGCGGCAATGCTCAACGCGGTGCGCGGACTGAACGCGCGTGAGGAGATCATCGTCGCCACAATGTTGGCGGCGTCGCGCATCCCGTTCAGGAAATCGAAGATCAATGCCAGGGCAATGACAATGATGAGTTCTTGGGACATAAAAAGATTAACTTCCTGATGTCACACCTGCACTTGCGTGCGGTGCAAGTGTTGCGAGGCGGCGTTCTTCCGACGAAACAATCCCCCGCCTACGAGGATTTTCTCCTATCGAACAGGAGACTGCTTCGTGGCGCCTCGGCGCCACTCGCAGTGACATAATCAAGTTTTCTTCACCACAATATCCGCAATGATATTGCCCGCCTCGTCCCCCCGATCTGCGGCATTCGACAAATGCCGATACACCTCCCGCAACTTCAACATTTCCACCACATGATGCACATCTTCAGGGCCTCGAAACAGGTCGGCGACTGCTTCACGATAGACACCCTCCACCCGATTTTCAAGCGCCTTGGCTCGCTGGGCATGGTCAATCGCAACGGATGGGTTTTTCTGAAGGCGCTGAACAGCCTGATAAATTTCGTACGCCGCGTCCTTGAGCAGGGATGCGATACGCTGCATATATGGCGTGGGGGTAACCCTCAGCACCACCATCTCGCTGACAGTGCTATCGGCATAATCAATCACGTCGTCAATCGAACGCGAGAGGGCGAAGATATCTTCGCGGTCAAACGGCGTGACAAAGGAACGGTTCAACTCGTCAATCAGGATGCGGCGCACCTCGTCCGCTTCCTCCTCCTTGAGCGTGAGTTCCTCCGCGATCTCGGGCGCCTGCGTCTCGATATACTTAACCAACAGTTTCAGCCCATCATACGTAATGGAGGCTTGCTGTTGGATCAGTTTATGGAAGACATCTTCGCGCTTCTTGAAAAAACCGAACATGGAGACCTCAAGGTTGTTCTATCCTGGATATAGGAGGAAATCATACCACTATGGCGCGGACATTTCCATCACGCGCATTTACTCGCAGCAATTCTCAATATGAATAATGTCGCTGCGAGGCGCTCTTGTTCTTAGCCGAAGCAGTCTCCTGATGACTGGGGATTGCTCACCTGCACTGGTCTCTTCGAGACGGCGCAAGTGTCGTCGGGAAGAGCAAATGCCCTCCTCGCAAAGACACACCGCACTGGCGTACGGCGCAAGTATAATGAGAATTGCTGATTTACTCGCCGCCCGAAACAAAACGCAAAGGTGATCGAGCAATCCATCTGGAGTCGGACGGCTCATTGCCCTGTGGGTGCCGTCTGAATGTCCAGAAGCAAGCTTCTTGACTCCAGAATCATGATCTACTGAGAATCATTCGTCCCCAAATGAAATGCCCATGCCGCGCGCGGTGACGACGGCATCGTCATTGACATCCACGCGTTTGGGAACTGCAATGGCTTCCTCCAAAGAGACATCCACCACTTTTCCCGCGCGCAGCGCGACCATGCGATCAAATTTCCCCTGCGCCGCCAAACGGACCGCCGCCGCGCCATAACGAGTCGCCAGCCAGCGGTCAAAGGGAGTCGGAGTCCCGCCGCGCTGGAGATGCCCAAGCACGGTCACGCGCGTTTCGTATCCCTGCCTTTCGATGTACTCCCCGACCGCATGACCAATTCCACCCAGGCGCGCGGTATATACTTCGTCTGCTCCGCGTGAGAAGACCTGCCTTCCATCAAGCGGCTTGGCGCCTTCTGAAACTACGAGGATGCTGAATAAATATCCGCGCTCCACGCGTTGGCGAACCTTCGCCACCACTGACTCAAACTTGAACGGAATTTCGGGAATCAGGATCACGTCCGCGCCGCCTGCGACCCCCGCATGTAATGTGATGAAGCCCGCGTCACGCCCCATCAACTCAAGAACCATCGCGCGATGATGCGCTTCCGCAGTTGAATGCAGCCGATCAATCGCTTCAGTGGCAATGCCGACCGCAGTATCAAACCCGAAGGTCGCCTCCGTGCCGCCGATGTCATTGTCAATTGTTTTTGGAACCGCAATGACAGGCGCGCCTTTTTTATATAACTCATGCGCGCTTCGCAGCGTCCCATCGCCGCCCAGGACGAGCAGGGCATCCAGTTCCAGGCGTTTTATTCCTTTGACGATTTCATCGGAGACATCAATAGTTGTTTCCTTCCCATCGCGAATGACTTTACGAGCATAAGGATTGCCGCGATTCGCCGCGCCAAGGATCGTTCCGCCGCGCGGCAAAATTCCGCGCACATCTTCGATGCCAAGCGGGGTGATTCCTTTTTCGTCTATGAACCCGTCGTAGCCGTCGCGGATGCCGATGACTTCGCATCCGTATTCATAGATCGCCGTTTTCACTGCCGCGCGGATGACTGCATTGAGTCCGGGCGCGTCCCCGCCGCCTGTGAGGATTCCGATTCGTTTCATTGCTATCTCCTTGACAAGTCAATCATACCGCACACCTGGAATCTTTCCTGCATTTAATCGTGCATCGCATACAATAGGGTTTACAATTGCCATATTATTAGTCAAAATCTTATCTTAGACCTTGAAAGACATAATTATGAAAACTGGAATTCAAATAAAAAAATATGCCTTTATTATTTTGCTAATAGTCTTAGTTCTGCTCAGCATTTTTATAGCATTTATTACTTATCGCTATTATGGTGTTGTAGCTAGAGGAATCACGGGGCTTGTCATGTTGTATCTATTGTTCTTTAGTGGTAGATATTCAAAAACGGATATATCGATAGACACAATGTTATTGGATCCAAAAAAAGGCAAATACCTCATTTTCGCACTTATTGATCCCTTAATTTCCTATTGGGCAACACTACAAATATATGAAATGGTCTTATTTTTTTGGAAAAGTTAATTGGCTTTTACAGTGTGAATCTGCATGTTAAGAAGTATTCCCGATGGCGCCAGAAATCTCATAAAGAAAGTGAAGCCAGATAATAGCAAAACCATTGATGTGGGTGGAGTCTATGAAGTGGACAAAACCTCTGGCGGCTCTGTGACGCGCACCGTGACATACTATCCCGCCGCGGGCGCGATGCGAATCAACAGCACGCTCTACTACATCCTCAAAGATCACTTAGGCTCTGCCAGCGTGGTCACGGATGCCAGCGGAAATGTTGTTGGAGAAAATCGTTATTACCCGTTTGGAGAAACTCGTGTGGCGACGGGTAGTATTCTTACAGATCGTTTGTTCACAGGGCAGAGAGAAATGACGGGCTTGGGCATTTATCATTATGGGGCGAGATTCTACTCGCCCAAGTTGGGGAGGTTCCTAAGTCCCGACACGATTGTGCCGGGCTATGCAAACCCGCAAAACCTGAATCGGTTTAGCTACGTCACAAATAATCCCTTGAGATACACCGACCCAACCGGTCATTGGGCGGATGAGGGCTGTGGCACAGGAGGTCCAGGAGGAGGTACAGGCTGTAACCTGCCCAACCCTGTTCCGCCTCCTTGTTCCAGTTCGATGTGTAATCCGAATGGCGGTGGGGGTGGTGGAGATGATGATCCCGCACCAGGTCCGAATCCTAATGGTGGTGGTTGTGGACAGCAAGGAGTTTATTCGTCATCGTGTCCCGGTTGGCACAACTACACAACAACAAATGTAGTGTGTCTTGCTGAATGGCATTGTACACAAGAGCGAATGATTTATTATCTCTCCTTGTTTGCGTATCCTGGTCAAGACCCGTCCGATGGCCCTTTTGTGCCTGGCAGTAAACATTCAGTCAGTTGGCCAGGGACAAATATATCCATGGGCCCACTTGGCGCAATTCAGGTAGACATTATCAACGGCGGTTGGACAATTGTTAATCAAACGCTTCCAACACATATTTTGTACGATGGAAAAGTTGAACGGACGATGTCTCAGTTGCCAGATGGTTCATGGATTGTTACAACACATGGCTACGGAAACAATGTAACACGCAACGTCGTATTCGATGCTCAACGTCCAGATTTGGACCCTATCATAATTCCAGTGAACCTTTCATCGGTGAACGGCTGGGGAGGTCCCATACTACCAGGAGGTGTTGATATTTTCGATCAGGTGGATACGCAGATGCTAAACTATATTCAAGCGAATCATTAAAGGATATTTGGGAGTCGTCCATGTTAGCCAATCGTTCAAAATTGTTTACGGTCGGGTGCTTGCTAGTAGGTTTATTGGTCTGTGTCGTGGGAGTAGTGACAGTATCCTGGTATAAAAAAACCACTGAGTGCTTCAAGAATATGCCGCCTCTCAGAGGTTTTGTACTAACCATTGACAGGAGTCAGCAGAAGTTGTTAATTGAACAGTCACGGAAGTTTGCAGCCAGACATGGATTTAAGTTTGATGTAGAGTATTACACCCCACAGGGTGACGATTTCAGCGTTTGGATGGATCGAAAAGATGTTGAGTTGGTTATTTTGAACACTAGTAGCGATCTAGATAAGTTTTATATCAATTTTTACAATAACGATTGCATCCGCCCAACGGTTGCATCGGATATTGGTGGCTTGTTCAATGATCTCAAAAGCTTGGTCAGTGAAATTCCAGATGCAACGATTACGGAAGAGAAGTAGAAGCGCTTGCTCGGCGGCAGTGCCACGCGCAGTGAGACGCTGGACTACACCTACGACGAACTCGACCGCCTGGATACCGTGAGCGGAGCGTATCCGCAGAACTACGACTATAATTCGATTGGCAATCTCACCAGCAAAATCGCCTCCTCCAACCCCGGCACAAACGCCCTGACTGCCTGGTGGAAGTTGAACGAAGCCAGCGGCACGCGCAACGACAGCCATGGCGCGAATCACCTGACGGATAACAACACCGTCGGGAGCGCAACTGGCAAGAAGGGCAACGCCGCGGATTTCGAGAAGGACAACCTGGAATATTTAAGCCGGGCCTCCTCCTCCGCGCTGCAAATGTCCACCAGCGATATTTACGTCGGGGCATGGATCAAAGCCGAAGACACGATGGTCTCGAACCCGAACGTCATTTCGAAAC
>CAZIYY010000138.1:0-14372 GCA_964543585.1 uncultured Anaerolinea sp.
GTTTCAGCACCCTTGAGGATACCCCATGACTCAACTAGCACCAAAGGTTACATAGTTCAAAGCCTTGGGAAATGTTCCCACTCGCAGTGCAACCCAACTGATCAATACTGCCCACCAGCCATAGGCAAAGATTCCTCCGCTCACAAGGCCCACTCCATTTGAGGACACCAAACTGAGGGTCAAGAAGGCTGTCTCAGTAGCAGCTTGATTTTGGGAGCTGCGAGCCAATTGAACTACACTATTGCCGATTGTGCTGTTAGCGAGAATGAGCGTGGTCGCCACGAGGCCCGCCGCTGTCGCCAGTCGCATGAGGGCAGGCGAATTGTTTTGCAAGCGGTCATGCAATCCCATTACAGTCAGGATGAGAAAGACCGCAAACAGTATGTCACCGGGAAACAACCAAAACGCAACAAAAGGCTGGCTGGCTACAAAGGGCAGAACTTTCGCGGGGTTGGCAAAATCATTCGGCCCTTGAAATCCAAAGCGGGGCAAAACCGCTAAAATGAGTATGAGCACAATAGCAAAGAACACCCCTTGGAGTATCGCTCCAATGCCAGCGGCTTTTTGTGAACCATTCATAGGTTATCTCCTTGTTAGTCGAACTTATTTGCTGGCACTTGCTGATGCAGTGGCGTTGGGTGGCCCAACCATATATTAGACATATAATTTCTGTATATGATCTCTGTGTGGAGTCTTATACAGATTTTGTTAAGCTCGAAGCAGGGAATAAAAATTGCTCCGCTCAGGTTGCCGCTTTTGATTGACGCGCGTCCCTATTTTGCGCGATAATCAGGTGACTTGACAAGAAGGAAGAAGATATGAGTGACAGATTCGAAATACGTTGTATCAATAAGAGTGACCGCTTCAATCCACACGAACGCATCCTCAACGTTGGCGGCGTAAATGCGCAAGGAATACACTGGAAACTATCACAAACCGAAGCGATTCACTACATTATCAAAGATACTTGTTTATTCTATGTCAATCGAGGCGGCAAGGAAGTTAATGTAGTCATCGCAACGAGCCAATACGGGTATAAGTACTTAAAAACGACGGCAGACGGAGAGCAGCCTGATAACTTGCTCAGCCTGCCAGAGTGTCCTTAATGAGGGTCTGCCAGGATTGAAGAAATGCGGCGCGATATTAGGTCCTAAAGCAGGGGATTGCTGTGTTTACTGTTCATACGCAGACAAGCATTGTATGTCAAAGCAGAGAGAAGATAGTGAAGAGGCAGTAGTTAGAGGTTTATGAGAAGAATTAAATAATAATTCTTCTGCGATATAATGCCGTTTGATTGTGTCTGGAGAAATGTTGAGAGTGAGACTGTTCCATAATTTGCTTCCGCTTGTGCTTCTGGTTGGATTGTCCCCAATGTCCAATCATATGTCCCCCATGCAGACAATGCGCATGGACGCGGCGACATCCCAAACTGCCGTTTTCCAAAGTAATCTAGTTCAGGGAAACGCAGGTGATAATTCCACTGGATCATGCTGTGATGCGACCGTTCCATTTTCCATTGGTTGTACTTTTCTCGTTCCTCAATCCGCCTACGATGTTTTTTATGGGGGAAATCAACAGATAGTAAGTTTGAATTCTGCTGTTCAATCAAATTACATCGAAACTGCAGCCCCGCCTCCCAAAGCCTAAGACACCACTATATTCGTTTCTGTCGATCATAAGTTAACCTGATCGGCGATTTTCGATTTACCCTGATGAATTGCTTACATCAGGTGTGAAGTGTCCCCTGGTTTTATTTCCTGCCAACACATGCAGGTAAAGGAGGTTTAGGATGGCGGTATCGGCAAAATTATCGAATAAAGAGATGCGCCAGCGCGAGAGGCACCGGCGACAACTCGTTACGCGGCTTTTCTGGGGAGCGGTTGTGGTACTGGCAGTGGTGGTCTTGGGTTACGTGGGATGGCAAGCCTTGCAGCCACGGCCGGGCGTCAGTGTACCGGTCATGGCATCTGCCAAACATATAGAGGTTGGCGAGCAACACGAACCATATAACAGTGATCCACCTACCTCAGGTCCGCACTACGCACAACCCGCCCAGGCCGGATTTTATGATGAGACCTTGCCCGATGAACAACTGGTGCACAATCTTGAGCATGGTTATGTCGTCATTTGGTACAACTGCACAGGACTGGGCGATTCCAATTGTCAGACTCTCAAGACGAAAATCAAGACGGTCATGGACAACGCCAAGCCAATAGCCCTCACTGGAACAAAGAAACTGATTGCTGCGCCGCGTCCAAATATGGACGCCTTGATTGTACTTACTTCCTGGGGACGGATTGACCGGTTGACAAGTTTCGATGAGGCAGAAATCATGGAGTACATTAACGATTTCCGCAATCATTCCCCGGAGCCGGGCGCGCCGTGAGGTATTGATGAATGGCAATGGCATGAATTCACCTATCTTCCGAATTCGGTTGCAGAAACGGACAATATATATCTTGCTGATTGCGAGCGTTGTGGCAATCGGTGCGATTGTTACTCTAATGGTCATGCGACAGCAGACTCCCCAACAAACTGCCATTGGATCACTCGTTGTTGGCAAGCAAGCCCCTGACTTCACGCTTCCAATGCTGAATGGCACAGAAGTGAGTCTCTCACAATTTCGCGGCCAGCCAGTGTTGATCAACTTCTGGGCAAGTTGGTGTCTGCCCTGCCGGGAGGAAATGCCCGAGTTGGTTCGGGCGTATGAGTCACATAAGGCTGAAGGTCTTATGATTCTTGGCCTCAACCTCACCTATTCAGATTCCGTTCCAGATGCTCAGGCGTTTGCGGAGGAGTTCCACATCACATTCCCAGTGCTTTTAGATGAGGATGGAAGCGTGGTCGAGAGGCTGTATCAAGTTCCTGGCATACCAACGAGCATCTTTATTAATCAGGACGGAACCGTCGAGCGAATCCAGGTTGGTCAGATGAGCGGCAAGCAAATAGAACAGTTCGTCAGGGAGATTCTTAAGTGAAAAGGCCTAACAGAATATTGTCACTTGAAAGGAGATGAAAGAAACTATGAAAACAACATCGAAAACAAAATCGAAAAAGACCTCGATTACTTCTAAGTCCGAAGATATTTCTGTTATGCCAAAGAAAGTGCCCGCCTCTTCCAATTCCGAAGAAACGATTACGATCAAACGTAGTCACTTTTATGCAGTGATGGTGGCATTGGCCTTTGCAACGGGCCTGCTGGTTGGATTCATTGCGTGGGGACGCCCGTCAGTTGGGACGCAGATTAACGCTAGTAGTCAGTCCGTCTCACAGGCCTCGGTTCAGCCGGAGACGCCGCAACATGTCCGCTACGATATCCCATCGGTGGGCTTTCCTGGCCTGGGTCCCAAAGATGCGCCGATCGTCATGGTCGAATTCAGCGATTTCCAGTGTCCCTTCTGCAAGCGCTTTCATGATGAGACTTTGCAACCATTGCTGGCGGCCTATCCAGGCAAGATCCGCTTTGTCTACCGCCACCTGCCACTGACCTCCGTCCATTCTGAAGCCTTCCCATCTGCCGAAGCGTCTATGTGCGCCGATGAACAGAATTCTTTCTGGCAATATCACGGCAAACTCTTCGAGAATCAGGACAAACTTGGTCACGAACTCTATCTGCAAATTGCGAACAACCTTGGATTGGATAGCGCGGCTTTTGAAGATTGCCTGAACAGCCAGAAATACAAGGATGTTGTCCAAAAGGATTTGGATTTTGCCCTCGATTTGGGCGCTACCTCCACGCCGACATTCTTCATCAATGGCCTGGTAGTCGTCGGCGCCCAGCCACTCGAGGTGTTCAAGCAGGTGATTGATAAAGAGTTGGCTGGAGAGATTCCGAAGTAGTGAAGTTAAGGAGATAAATCAAATGAACCCCGCGGAAATTGTCATTTCCAAGAAACTTGTTTACAGGATCGCAATCGGGCTTGTAATTTTGTCTGCCCTTCTGCTGGCAGGAGGTAAATTCTCAGCCTTTGACTTTGGCCGCTCGCAAAACACTGCGGGCGTTGCGCCTGTCGAGAGTACCAATCTCGTGGCAGGCTCACAGGAAAAATTCGCTTTCCTCGCTGGTCGAGGTGGTCAACGCAGTCTTGGCAGCACCTGAGGCTTGCAAACCGTCTCAGTTGAGGCGATGCCAGATGATTCACGCATTCAGGGCTCTTGTTGCTCGGCGATGGACTTTCATCGTTATCAGGAACAGGTTGAGGGCCTGAAGAAATACGCGAACATTCCTCAGATTCCCAGTGATCCGTATGATGTGCCTGTGAAACTAGCAAAACAACTATTCGAATATCAAAAGACGATTCAATTGACTACTGACCAGCAGGCTGTCTATGATCAGGCAACTCAATTGGCAGAAGAAGGTGGGCCATGTTGTTGTCATTGCTGGCGCTGGATTGCCTTCGAAGGCCAGGCGAAATACTTGATCACGGAACGAATCTGGTCAGCTCAACAGGTTGCTGAGCTTTGGGACATCGAAGACGGTTGCGGAGGCTCGGGCCACGAGCATACTTGAGCAAGACAGAGTTGACTAATTTGTCAATTGAAAGGAGAAAAAGAAATGGAACTCAGCACGCTTATACTAATTCTGGCTATATTAGCCTGTCCCATCTGTATGGGCGTTATGATGTGGATGATGAACAAAAACATGGATAACCGCCAGATGCCCATGAAATCTGATGACTCGGTTCATGCCGGTCACATAAAGAAGAGCGAGGAGTGAAATGCCTAAGAAACGTTCCAGACAAAAAGTCAGGGAGGAAAAGGAGTGGCCCATCGTGGTTTACATGTGGGCGTTTGGATTGGGACTCGTCGGCTATCTTGTTATTGGTGAGGCAATTTTCGAATCCAGACCACATCCCATCCACTGGCTTGCAGGGCTGATCGGTGGAATTCTGGGCATCGGCATAGGCTGGCTCTGGTTTCGCTGGCGCGGCGATGTGTTCTAGCCCAGACAATTCCGCAAGAAAGGATTGAATGTAAACCTCATGACAGAAACCACAGCAATTTCGCGCCGCGCTGTGCCGCTCTGGGCGCAGATCCTCGTCTGGACTTTCCTTGTCATCTTTCTTGCCCTGATGGGAATCGGCGTGACACGCGCCCAGCAGGGAACCGTCCAACCTGGATATAAAGTCCCCGATTTCAGCCTCACCCTCTTCAGCGGCTTTGAATACAACGGCCAGTCTGAGGTAAAACTCTCGAATTTGCGCGGCAAGGTAATTTTTATCAATTTTTGGGCTTCATGGTGCAAGCCCTGCGAACAGGAAGCCGCAGTATTGGAGGAAGCCTGGCGATATTATCGGCCCAGCGGAAAAGTGGTTTTCCTGGGAGTGGATTATGTGGATACCGAGCCTGAGGCGCGCATCTTTCTCAAAAAATTTGGCAACACCTATCCCAACGGTCCCGACTTGGGAACGCGTATCTCCCAGATGTTCCGCATCAAGGGCGTTCCAGAGACCTACATCATTGACACCAACGGCATTCTCAGATATGTCAAAATTGGGCCCTTCGTCAGCGTAGACGAGATCAGGGCCGTGATCGATCCCCTGCTTCCCTAGAAGAATCGACGCATTTTAGTCCTAAAGTTTGGAAAGGAGAATAATCGAATGAACACAAAGTTACGAAAGTGGATGCCCATTGCATTATGCTGTTTGCCAGGAGTCGCGGCCGCAGCCATTATCGGGGTTGGTATCGCCCTGGGAGGCTCCATGGTCGGCGCATCCCTTGGCGGACCGCTGGGTATCAGCCTCATTGTGCTGGCAGCGCTGGCTTGCCCGCTGAGCATGTATTTGATGATGACGCGGCAACGCGGATCGAGCGAGAAGCCCGCGCCGAACGGTTCGCAACTGATGGCCGACTGCTGTGCGCCGGGCGAGGAGGCTTCCAGTGACCGCCTGGAATCTCTGAAGGCGCAACGCGAGTCGCTCGAACATGAACTGGCCGCGATGCAAAGCAGTAAATGAAGATTTCACTGGAGAGCAATATGAGCCTTTGGGATTGGCGCAAGATACTTAAAATATGGGGCCCGCCGCTGGCTGGCATTGCAGGCATGGTGCTTCTGGGACGCTTGTTTGCGGTGGCGCATTTCTTCCTGTTTGTGCATCACCTGTTTTGGATCGCTGCAGTGATGCTACTCCTCAATCCGTTGAGCGAGACGTTCTGGCCAAGCCCGGAGAAAAAAAAGAAAAAACGGATATTGCCGCAGCCCTCGCCCAAAGCCCGCGCGCGGTCAGAAGCGCGCCAACTTATGGAAAAGAAGAAACTCCCGTCGGCGCCTGCTGAGCGCCTGGCGCGTTTGATAAAGGAAAAGGAGGTCGTGGATCAGAAAATCGAGAAACTTACCGCCCGAGAGAAAGAGCATGTCAAGTGATACGTGTCTTCGATTGCCAGTCTGATCTGGTGATCGAAATAGAATCCATTTGGAACAATTACTAAATCTAACACAAGGAGAAATAACTATGAACCCCTCGACAATTTTGATTGTAGTCGCCGCGCTGGCTTGCCCGATTGCCATGGGCGTGATGATGTGGATGATGAATAAAAACATGGGTGGTGATTCCCACCAATCCATGTCCGGCACAGACACCGACCGTCTTAATGTCCTGCGCGAACAACGGCGAATGCTCGATCAGGAAATCGCTGAAATGCAGAAAATTATGGAACTGGAAGGAAAAAAGAAAGCCCTGGCGCGCACTGTCGCTACGGAGTCGCCCTCCGATAGTCAGTCCCGAACTGGCTAATTTCATACAATAAGATGATTATCATAAAGGAGCATATATCCATGAACGCAACTGATAAAGAGAAAATTGATATTAACAGCACAGCAACTACAAATCAGCGTCTTGCCACTATTTTGCTTGTTCTGCTCATCATTCTTGTCGCCCTGCTCGTTATTGGGACCGTCGTAGGTTTCCTAATGATGGGCGGGGGAATGATGAATGGCGGGATGATGGGAATGGGAGGCATGATGACGAATGACATGTCGAAGGCCTGCCTGGATATGATGCGTAATATCCAAAGTCCATGAGACCTTCGCTGGAGATAATATCTCGAAAGTAAATGACAATGTGGGCTTTCCTGGCATTGGGCACAGCAGTATTGACTTCTTTCAACCCTATTCTCTATAAGCGGATGTTGAGAGACACAGACACAATTGTTGTGGTATGGGGAGTCACCCTGCTAGCCTTGCCCTTGTTGGGTTTGTTCACTTTTGCGTTGACACCGCAGTTTCCTGGCCTGGATTGGGTATTTGCGTTTGGAGTGCTTGGTTCAGCAGGGTTGAATGCCATGGCGCATCTTGCTTCTACGCGGGCACTAAAACTGGCGGATGTTTCGCTGGTCACACCTCTGCTTATCTTCAGCCCGGTATTCACTTTGCTGATTTCAGCTCTTTTCCTGGGCGAGATACCTTCGACGAAAGGTTTATTAGGAGTGGGATTGGTTCTTGCCGGCGCATATTGGCTCAATCATCATGCGGAGGCAGGTTTGGTTACATCTTTCAAAGCCCTTGCCCTTACGCCTGGCGTAGCGTTTGTTCTGCTGGCTGGGTTACTCTGGGCCATTACCCCGTTGTTTGAGAAAATGGCTATTCTGCACACGAACCCCGAAAGCCCGCGCTTTACGGCATTCATCGCGACCACTCTGCTAACGTTCATGTTAACTCCGGCGGTTCTGCTTCGAGGCAAGCCAGCCATTAGTCAACTAACTTTGCACCGCCGCGAATTAACACTGGCTGGACTCATAGCCGGTACCGCACCCATACTGGGCTATACTGCGCTCAGTCTTGGCTTTGTTGGATATGTGACAACACTGTTCAGGTTCAGCACGCTAATGACTGTCATTTGGAGTTTTCTATTTCTCAAAGAGCGTGGATTGGCACAACGCTTGCCTGGCTCGTTCGTGATGGTGATGGGCGCAATACTCCTCACCACATAAAGCCGCGCGGCTCATGAATGCGTCATTTACAAAATCCTAAAATAATCATCGGAGAACCTATGAACAAAGATAAGATGAGCAAACACGAAATAAGTAGACTCAGAAGAAGCCAAAAACAACGGAGAAACCGGCTTTGGATTGGCGCGGGACTGGCGCTCATCGCTTTCGTTGCCGTTGTGTGGTTGAGGACAGTAGCCCCATCCGTACCGAACACAAATTCGCCCGATGTGGCGGGAAATCTGCCGGATACCGATTCGGCGTTCAACGTCGGTACGCGCATCGGGCAACCCGCGCCCGCGTTCACGTTGGCGGATGCGAATAGCCAGCCCTACCAATTCCAAGCGGGCGATGGACGCAAATACGTGCTTGCCTTCAACATGGGCTATGTCTGAGACCTTTGTGTGCAGCAACTCGGTGAGTTGCAACAACAGATCGATCAATTTCATAACGCAGGAGCAGAAGTGATCGGCATCAGCATTGATACCGGCGACCGTGCGCGGCAGGTCGTACAGGAAACGGGCGCAACTTTTCCGTTGCTATACGATCCCGATCTGGCTGTCACAAAGCAATTTGATATGCAGTTGAGAGCAGATTGGCCCATGGGCGGCATGGGCGGAGGTTTCCCCGAAATGAGCTATGTGATCGTGGACGGCAAGGGTATGATCCGCGCCCAGCGCGTGGAAATGTTTTTTGGCGAGGCGGCACCCCAAATCTTGCGATGGTTGAAGGATATACCATGAAACGACATTCGATGTTTTCTCTGCTTTTACCGCTGGCAATGATTCTCGCCGCTTGTGCGCAGAACAACGTCAGCACACCCCCTCCAATTGCAACCAATGTCAGTGTGACGCGCCCGAGTGGCGTGCATGCATTGGCGGTTGATCCACGCGATGGACATCTGCTGAAAGCCACCTCGGAGGGTTTGTTTCAAACTCTCGATGGTGGAAAGAGTTGGCAGGCGATGATGCTACCTGCCGACATTGCAGGCAAGGGTGTGTCGCAAGTTGCCATCCACAAAGATCAGCCTGACACGATCTACATTGCGGGTGAGCAGATCGGAATCTGGCGCAGTCGCGATGCGGGCAAGACTTGGGAAAAGGTCACGCGTGGTTTGGAAAATGAATCTGTGACCGCATTGGCGCTCCATTCCAATGGCTATCCGCGCGACGACAGCAAGTCGCTTTTTGCATGGGTGGCAGGCGTCGGCATTTTCGAATCGCATGACGAAGGCGACAATTGGAAGCGCCCACCCGATAAAGGGCCTCCTAATCTCAACGTGCTGGCACTTACTCATTCGGCGCTGCCGGGGAGCATGCAGACGGGCTGGTTGTACGCGTCCACACCCGACGGCGCATATTTGAGCATGGATTGCTTCTGAGGCTGGCGCGCGATGGGCAGTTTACCCGTCACTCCACAAGTAAATGCAATCGTGGTTGATCTGCGAGATCCGAAAATTGTCTTCGCCGCAGGTCCCGCAGGGGTCTTTCGCTCGAATGATAGTGGCTTGAACTGGCAGTCCAGCAGCGAGGGACTCAAGACAGCCGCAATAGTCGCGCTCGCGTTAAATCCGAGTCAGCCCGACACCCTCTTTGCAGCTACCGCTGAGGGCGCGCTCTTTCGCAGCGATGATGGAGCACAGACCTGGCATTCCATAGAAACAACCGCGCCCCCGTGATTAATGTGAAAGCAAACGGTTTGCTTCCAGCTCTTATCTTACTAATGCTGTTGATTATTGCCAGTTGCACTGCTCAACCGGCAACACCGTTTACCAACCCGCAAGGGACGCCGTATCCGCCTGTGCCAACCTCCGATGCGGCACAGGTCAAGTTGGGGCGGCAGGTATATCAGGCGACTTGCGCGGTGTGTCATGGCGCGAATGCCGAGGGTGCCCTCAATTGGCTGACTCCGGACGCAACAGGGAATTTTCCAGCGCCTCCGCATGACGATAACGGGCATACGTGGCATCATTCGGACCGTGTGTTGTATGAAATGATTCGGGATGGCATGAGCGATCCTTTGCGTCCGGACTCGCCAGTGCGAATGCCTTCATTTGGCAATCGATTGAGCGATGCAGAAATCCGCGCCGTCATTGCCTATTTCCAGAGTTTGTGGTCGTCCGAGCATCGCGAGTACCAATGGGAGCAAACAGTTGATGATTTTTTACCAACGCCTACCCACCACCATGATTCAACGCTCAAGGTTGACATGTTGATGAAAAACATTCGCGCAGAACCTTTTCATCTCGCTAATGACAGGCTTCTGCCTGATCGAAAATTCTGATGATAGATATGATTAAAGGAAATAACATGAATACACAATCCATCTTTCAACCAGCCTACAATCGCTGGCTCTTCGCCGCTGCCGGGCTTTCGGCTGTGGCTGGAATTATCCACGCATACTACATGCCTCAACATTTCGAAGCGTGGGTTGGCTATGGCGTGTTCTTTTTGGTTGTAACAATCTGCCAGGTGCTGTTGTCACTCGTCCTGCTCGCGTTCCGCCCTGTTCCCCGCGTGGTGCTGTGGGCGGGAATCCTTGGCAATGCCGCCATTGTCGCCATGTGGATAGTCGCTCGCACGATTGGACTACCACTTGGTCCAATGGCAGGCGAAGTTGAGTTCATCGGCGTGTTGGACACGACCTCCAAAATTGCAGAATTGGCAGTGATTGTTTGCATGGTTGTGCTGCTGCGAATGAAAGCAGATCTCAGCGCAAAAGGTGAGGTCTTTGCCAGCCGTGATGGCAGCCGCACATGGCCGGATAAGTGAGCGTGAAAGTGAAAACATCTTCCACTATTTCCCGTTCGCCCTCGCAAACCCAGCAACTCATTCTGATGAAGCGCCTTGTGCTTGGACTTACACGCCACTGGCTGTTATTTGTAAACTTGTTGATCGCCATATGGGTCGCTCTGCCGTGGCTTGCCCCTGTTTTCATGCATTGGGGATGGGGAAGGGCGGCGGGTGCAATCTATTTCCTTTATTCTCTTCAATGCCATCAACTTCCTGAGCGGTCATTTTTCTTATTTGGCACGAAGCCGATGTATTCCCTGGCTGAGATTCAATCCGCCTGGCAGGATACTGCCGATCCTTTTGTCTTACGCCAGTGGATTGGCAATGTAGATATAGGCTGGAAAGTGGCATGGTCGGATCGAATGGTCTCGATGTACACCAGTATTTTGTTTGGCGGTCTGCTGTATGGGCTTCTCCGCAAATGGCTGAAGCCTCTCCCATTTTGGACATTTGCCAGCCTGCTTTTGCCGATGGCCATTGATGGCGGCACTCACGCTTTCAGTGATCTTGCAGGAATAGGCCAGGGCTTTCGCGATACAAATGTCTGGCTACGAATACTTACAAATAATGTTTTTCCAATAGCCTTTTATCAAGGCGACGCGCTTGGTTCCTTCAATTCCTGGTTGCGTTTGCTCACAGGTATTCTGTTTGGAATCGCTCTGGTTGGTTTTGCCTACCCGTACATCAATGACTCATTCGCTGATATAGTTCGTCGTAGTGAAGCTAGTTCTATGAAAGGTCCCGCACAATGAAAAATTGGCGTACTTGGCTTATTCTTGCTTCAGCTGTCATTGCAGGCACACTGATCTACTTCTTCCTGTCATCGTTGGACAATCCTCAGCCCTATGAAGGAACTGATATCAGCGGCGAGGCTTTAGATTTTCAGCTTACAGACCAGAATGGTTCTTTGGTTAATCTTTCTGACTTCCGCGGGAAAGTGGTCGTCCTTACCTTCATGGATTCCAAATGCACAGATACATGCCCGTTAACTGCTGCCGATTTCCGACAAGCCTACCGACAACTTAATCAAGATGAAGTAAGGCAAGTTGTCTTTTTAGGTGTCAACGTGAATGTTGAAGCGAATACCGTCGCCGATGTACTGGAAACGACTCAGGCGTGGCGCCTTGATGAGATTCCGGGCTGGCGTTTCCTAACGGGAAGCCGCGCTGTTCTTGAGCCTGTTTGGAAAGATTATGGGGTTTCGGCTACCCATAGCCCTGATGGACATTCAATCATGCATACGCCAGGTGTTTTCTTGATCGATCCATTTGGGCAGAATCGCTGGTATATCTCGACTCCTTTTTCGGCGGAAGGGAATACGGATTGGACATTGCCCCTAAGCGATTTATTGATAAGCCATATTCGAGAGATCTTGAGCGAAAGTAAATAAACGAGGGCTATTTTCCACAGATCACATTTTGCCGACAAAGCGTGGCGCGATATTGCGTCCTAAAGCAGGGGATTGCTGTGTCTACTGTTCATACGCAGATAAGCATTGTCCGTCGGAGCAGAGAGAGTTATAAGAAAATCCATACGTTGATTGGAGAAGAAATCAAAGTAGTTAGTGGTATAAATAATCGAAAACTCTTTTGGTCCCCTTGATTAAGGAGATTGAGATGACCACACTTGCACAAACTTCCCAGCAAAAACGTTTTTACCAATACGCACTCTGGCTGGCTTTTTTTACAATTTTCTATAATACCGTTGAAGGGCTGGTCTCGGTCTATTTCGGCGCGCAGGACAAAACTCTCACTTTGTTTGGCTTCGGCATCGACAGCTTCATCGAGGTCATCTCAGGCGTTGGTATCATGGCAATGGTCTTGCGCATTTGTCAAAACCCCGACACACCGCGCGGTCAATTTGAACGGACAGCTTTGCGCGTGACAGGATGGAGTTTTTATCTGCTGGCAGGCGGCCTGTTCATAAATTCCCTCTATAACCTATTTACAGGCCATAAACCTGAATCAACCCTGAGCGGCACAGTTGTTTCGCTTATTTCGATTGCAGTGATGTGGGCATTGGTAACTGGAAAGCGCAATGTTGGGCGTGCGCTCGACTCAGAACCTATCCTCGCAGACGCGAATTGCACAATGGTATGCATCTATATGTCGGTGGTATTGTTGGTATCCAGCCTTATCTATCAATTTATTGGCTTCGTGGACAGTCTCGGTGCAATTGGCTTAATTTACTTCTCAGTTAGCGAAGGACGCGAGTCTTTCGAGAAAGCCGCTGGGCTGGAAGATTAACATTACCATTGAGTCCACGGATAGAGGGATTGATAAGTTGGTGTATGAGTTGTCCCTTAAAGGGGATGATATATGGGTTGAGTGAGGAAGAAATAAAGATTGTTGAACGCTAGCTGGGCAGTATAGGATCATAGAAAATAGCCAATGCCTTTTTATCGAGATCATATCTATCCCTATCTTGTGGATGTATTGGGAAACCCACCGCCCATACTAAAAGTTCGTCAACAGATCATCCCTCTGGCTGAGGGAATTGTTCTTGAGATCGGTGCAGGTTCTGGCGCAAACTTTATTCACTATGATCCCAGGCAAGTGAGCAAGCTTTACGCACTTGAACCCAACCTGGGAATGATTCGGCTCGCAGAAAAGCAACGGCGCAAAACAAAGCTGAATATTGAGTTTCTTGATTTGCCTGGGGAGCACATTCCTTTGGAAGATGGCAGCGTTGATACGGTTGTTAGCACCTTTACGTTGTGCACGATTCCTGGCATCGTGGATGCCATTCGAAGCATTGCACGCGTCTTGAAACCCAATGGCAAACTGATCTTCTTTGAGCTTGGGCTTTCGCCTGATCCTGAAGTACAACCCTGGCAGAAACGATTGGAACCATTTCACCGCTGGCTGTTCCAGGGACTGTACCTGACGAGGAATATTCCATCTTTAATCGTACAAGGTGGTTTTCAGATCGAGCAGATGGAAATGGGATACGTAGCGCAATTTCCGAAGTCCCCATCATACTGTTGGTGGGGTACCGCAATTCCGCAATCACAACAGTGATAAGATAATTGGATTATTTAGGAATTCTGATGATGCTGGAAAAAACGATCCTCCTTTGCACCATTGGCAGCGCAGGCGATGTCAACCCGTTTATCGGCATCGGACAGCAACTGAAAAAACGCGGTTTTCGCGTGGTGTTGATTACCAGTCAATACTTTGAAACCCAGGCGCGCAGTGTTGGGCTGGAATTTTTCGGTCTCGGCAGTGCAGAGGATTATCAAGCCATCATTGAAGACCCCGATCTTTGGAGTCCAGATAAAGGCTTCAAAGTCTTTGCAGATCGGGTTGTCTTTCCGATCATGGAGCCTGCGTATGAGATCATCGCAGGTTTTGACCCATCCCAGACGATCCTCGTCGCGCAGGGACAATTCTTCGCGGCGCACATCGCGCATGAAAAATTAGGCTTTCCCTTCATCACCGTCCATTTACAGCCAGCCGCCTTTCGCAGTGTTTATGAATTTCCATTGTCGCCTGTCTCACTGCCCCCGTTTGTAATACGCGGATTATTCGTCCTGATCGACGCCTTCGTGCTGGATAAACTGTTTGCGCCAAATATCAATCGCTTCAGACAAAGCCTCAACCTGCCAGCCATCCACAAAATTTTCGGCGGCTGGATGCACTCCCCGCAAAAAAA